>CAIWKW010000025.1 GCA_903913365.1 Candidatus Doudnabacteria bacterium
AGCTTAGCCTGCTGCCTCCAGCGATCATATTTGTTAAGTAACGGTTTATCTTTCCAAAGGGGTTTAAGTTTAAAATCCATAGAGACTTCCTTTCCTTAGTATTTTAGCGGAAAGTGTTACCTATGTATCTCATCTTTTACATCTCATGTCGCAGGCGGAATTTACCCTTCCAAATACAAAACTAGAGTTTTACAATTGGCGACCAGTTTATTATACTAGGCTTATGAACAAAGAAATTTTAATAATTGCAGGAAGCAAGTCGGATTTGCCGAAATTGGCGGAAATGAAAAAGCTGTTTAAACAGTTTGGCATTGGCTATACTGTTGAAATAATTTCGTCACACAGGAATCTTGGCAAATTAATAAAATTTTTGGATAAGGCAAAGAATAAATATCATGTTATTATCGGCGTGGCGACTTCGGTTGCCAATTTGCCCGCAATTATAGCCGGCTATGTTAAAAACGCGCCAATAGTTGTAATTGGCGTTGGCATAAGCAAAAAGAATTTGGGCGGTATAGACAGCTTGCTTTCCGTAAATTCAATTCCAAAAGGAATTCCTATCCTAAATTCTGGAATTGATGAAGCGGGTCTGATAAACGCCGGGCTGACGGCAATTAAAATTTTGTCTCTGATCGATGTAGGCCTCCAAAAAAGACGTAAAAGCAATTTTAAGTAATATCTACAAAGAGTTTTATTTTTATCCGCTTGTATTTAACGAGAAACGTTAGGTTATCAACAGGGCATCGCCCTTTTTTCTTGACAAAGAATTCGGGTTGTATTAAACCATATATATAGAGTTTGTTAGGAGGGGAATTGCCATAAAAGTCTTTAAAAGACAAATGAGGGAGGTGATTAGAATGCAAAATCTACATATGTATATGTGCGACGTCTGCGGCTTTAGCAGGGAAAAACCGGGCTTATGCGCCCGCTGCGATGTTCCTTTGACCGAATATACAAAAGAGAGCGAGGCGGAATACCAGGTTGATATGGAAGATGCCATGCGTACTATGAGCGAACTGAGGTGGTATGTATGAACTCTATGGCTAAACTGTGTGTGGGGCCATAAAAAAATTAATTATCCGCACTACAATGAAATATAAGAGTGAATAAAAATCCCGCATCGGAGGAGTGCGGGATTTTTTATGAGTGTTGGTGTAAATTTTTGTAAAAAGATTAAAGCTATTTGTGAGAGCCGTCTTTATCATGAAATTTTTCATGAATGTTGCGGAGCCCCTGGTTGGTAACGTGGGTATAAATTTGCGTGGTGGTAATGCTGGAATGCCCGAGCATGGCCTGGACGCTGCGAATGTCCGCGCCGTTTTGCAAAAGGTCGGTGGCAAAGCTGTGGCGCAAAGTATGGGGTGTAACCTTTTTTATTATTCCTGCTATCCGGCAATATTTTTTTATTATTCTTTGAATTTGCCTCTGTGTTAGCCCTGTAATTTTGTTATTGTTATTTTTGTCGTTATTAGCCCCAAACCCCTGGCTGGCAATTTCTTTTTCCACGCGTTTTTGTCCTGCTACAAGGGTTTTGGCATTAGGTTTTTTGGATCCTTCTTGCAGAGGAGCTTCGGCAGGGGAGCGGCCTATTATTGAATGGCCAATAAACAAAGCTTTGCTATTATCTTTTCTTTTGGCCAAATATTTTTTTATGGCTTCCGCGGCTTCCTCGGACAAAAAGACCAGGCGCAATTTACTGCCCTTGCCGCGAATGGTAAATTCCCTGCGGTCCAGATTAATGGAATCTTGCCTGAGGCTGGCCGCCTCAGAAACGCGCAATCCGGTGGAGAAGAGAGTCTGCAAAATGGCATAGTCCCTAAGCCTCAGCAGTTCGTCCTTTTCCGATGCTGTGGCATCAAACAATCTTTGCAGTTCGTCCCTTTCCAAAAACTCCACCTGTCGCTGGGGATTTTTGGGCAGTTCCACCTTTTCCGGAGCCAAAGTTTGTACGTCTTGTTTAGTCAGATACTTAAGAAAGGCCCGAAGCGCAATAAGGTGGTAGTTTTGGGTAATTAACTTTAAAGAGTTTCCTTTGTTGTCCGTAAGTCGGTTTAAATACAGGCGGTATTTTTTTATGGTTTCCATATCAA
>CAIWKW010000026.1 GCA_903913365.1 Candidatus Doudnabacteria bacterium
AAATGCTGGAAAATATGCTGTCCCAAGCTTTGCCAAAAAACGGCTATGAAATTCAGCACAAATTTAAAAACGGCGAAGTGGTGGACGCCATAATCAATGTAGGCGACAAAATTCTGCCCATAGACAGCAAATTCAGCATGGAAAATTTTAGGCTATATAAAGAAGCCAAAACCGACGAGGCCGTTGAAGCGCTAAAAAAGACGTTTCTCAAAGACGTAAAAAAACGCGTGGATGAAATTCATAAAAAATACATTCTTCCCCAGGAAAACACTTTTGATTTTGCTTTAATGTATATTCCGTCCGAGGGCGTGTTTAGCGAAGTTTTGGATGATACCCAAACTTTAACTTACGGGCGCGAAAAAAAGGTTTATTTTGTCAGCCCAAACACTTTATACCATCATCTGCAAATTATTTTACTGTCGCTGAGAGGACAAAAAGTTAACCAGGCAGCCCAGCAAATTCTCGCAATGATTGCCGGAATAAAACAGGAATCCGACAAATTCGGCCGGAACTTGGACGTTTTGGGCAATCACATAAAAAACGCTGGCAACAGCATGGGCACAGTTGTCAACGATTATGCCAAACTAAAAACAAGCATAACGAATGCTTCGTCGCTAAAGCTTGATGAGGTAAAGGATTCCGAGCAACAAAAATTATTGGAATAAAAATATGAACGAAAGAACAGGCAAACCATTTAACAGGCCGCTGGAAGGGATAAGTCAAAACCCCGATGTCATCCGCTCGGCAAAAAGATTATTTCTCAAGCGCCTGCAACTGCTGCAAACCGGGGAAATTTATTCTTTGCAAAGTTTGGAATCATATTTTAATTTACGCCTATCCGAAGGGCTGAAAGATTTACTGCTGGAATTTACAAAGTTGAAAAAAGTTAAAACCGGCTATCAGCTTTTGGAAAAAGCTTCCATTCCAACCGAAAAAAACCTACCGCCATATTTGGAAGGATACGATAAAGAGTACTCTATGGTGGTTGAATTCTTTTCGCACAAAGACAAAAATCAAAGCTTCACCGTGCATGATTTGCTAAGTTATTTACATATTGATTCGTCAAACTACGGCAGAATAAATAACCTTTTAACCGAACTAAAATATCGCAAACAAATTGAGGTAGAACCGCCAAAAAATAGCCGTCAAGCCAATAAATATAAGTGGATAGGAAAAAAATTAACCTAAAATTTTATGCCAAAGAGCCCGGGAAGCTTTATTGGAGGAGGAAGCGAGAAATCTGTTTATCAAGATTCGGTTGACCCGGAAAATAAAGTTTACGGGGAATTTCATGATCCTGTTGAATTTGGAGACGAGCCCTTTACGAAAAATCAGATAAAAGCAGCTTTCTATTTGGGCAAGCTTTCACATTTGTTATTTCCAAATTCCACGGCAGACCAGCATGGAGCCGGCATGAAGCCAAGACCTTTTGTAAGAATGTCCAAAATTGAGCTGGACGAGGAACTAAAAGAGTATAATGATTCAGGCCATGCGTCTGATGAACTGTATGAAAAAATTGACGGGAGAAGCGAAGACCCTAAGGTAATCAGTTTGGACAAATTAATGGAAAAATCCGGCATATTGATTGACCCAAACGGTACTAATTTTTCTTTTGACAAGTCTGGGAAGCCTATATATTTAGATACGGACTTGCCCTGGATTATAGAAAATCGCGCCGGTAAAAAAACAATCATCTCCCGCTTTAACCCTAAAAGACTTCAAAGTACAATTCAAAATTTACCAAGCCCACAAAAAGCCGATGCTGAAAAATATTTTGACAGGCTCATAATTTTATACAATGAAGATAAAAAATTAATTCAAAAATAATGTCTATAAGAAACCCTGACCAAAGAGTAGGTGTGTTTGTGGATATACAAAACTTGTATTATTCCGCACGCAATATGTATAACGCGAGAGTAAAGTTTAACGAAGTGCTGGAAGCAGCCGTGGCCGGCAGAAAATTAATTCGCGCCATCGCTTACGTGGTTAAAGCCGACATGCCCGAAGAGCATACTTTTTTTGACGCTTTGGAAAAAGCGGGCTTTGAAGTTAAGGTAAAAGAACTGCAAACCTTTGCCGGCGGGCATCAAAAAGGGGACTGGGACGTTGGTATTGCCATGGATATTATCAAGTTGATGAATAAACTGGACGTAATAGTTTTAGCCAGCGGCGACGGCGACTATTTGCCTTTACTCGAATATTTGCAAATGTCCGGGCAGTTTACAGAAACGCTGGCTTTTGGCAAATCGTGCAGCGGTAAAGTAAAAGAGGTTACCGATTATTTTATTGACCTTGATGAAAATCCGAGAAAATTTTTAATGCCTATTAAAAATTCCAGAAAATAATTTTAAATTTCCAATTTTTGCGAGTTAAGCCGACCATAAATTAATTTAACTTTTTTGTATGGGTTCCGAATTCCCTAGCCAAATAAATAGCGACCAAGCAAAAGCTTTCTTTGAGCTTGCAGACCAAATTGCAAAGAATGATTTGCGCGAACAAAACGATGCAGCTACAAGCAAACCCAAAGAATCTGCAGACCTAGCCGAATCAGACTTGGGTACCGAAGACGAAGAGTCAGTTTTTCCGGAACCGAGGGTTTTTTTAAAAAACAAAGAATTTTTTCCAGCGCCTCGAGAAATTCTCGGAGATAAAGACCTAGCTTTTTTGTCTAAGATGGGTGATTTGATCAAACAAAATGGGATAAACGAATTGTTAAATGTAACCGCTTTGGACAAATCTAAGCTAGTACGTTTTAATATTCTGATAAGGGGAAAGAGTGGGAACAAAACCATATTTACAATTAACCCCGAAATTTTTAGGGAAGAATTTTAATGAAAATTGTTCTGGACACAAATGTTCTTATAAATGGCTTTAAGGATGAATACTCATACGAAAAAAGGATTATTGACGCGGTAATTGCCGGAGAAATAGAGGCTTATGCCAATAAACAGACACTACAAGAGAATAAGCTTATAAGTAGTCAGCTGATAAGCAACGACGACTATCAGGACGAATTAAACAACCTTTTTTCCCAGATAAACTGGGTTGTTAATAGGCGCCAAATCCGCGTTGTCCGCGATCCTGAGGACAATAAAATTTTGGAAAGCGCGGTTGAGGCCAGAGCCGACTATTTGGTTACCAGCGATAATGATTTGCTCAGTTTGGAGAAATATCAGCGCGTAAAAATTGTTAACCCTTCGGAATTTTGGGTAAAATACAAAGATGAGGGTGAAGATTTATGGAAACAACTGACAAACTTTGTCAGAGGACAATCTAAATAATCCGAAACAGAAAAAGTTTTATCAATACTCACAGAGAGCAATTTACTTTTAGGATCAAACCTAATTTTCGTAAACTTTTCGAAGTTTCGCATGAATTTTGTAGTTTCGTATTACATACTATGAGTAATTTATTGGACAATCTCAACAGTGAGCAGTTAAGTGCCGTTAAACATACCGGCGGGCCGCTTTTAATTGTGGCTGGGGCCGGAACCGGAAAGACCACCGTAATCACCAGGCGCATAGCTTACTTAATAGAACAAAAATTGGCCAAGCCGGATGAAATATTGGCCCTGACTTTTACGGACAAGGCAGCAGGGGAAATGCAGGAGCGGGTAGATTTACTGCTGCCTCTTGGCTATACCGACACCTGGATTTCCACTTTTCACAGCTTTTGCGAAAGAATTTTAAAAGCCCATGCTTTGGACATTGGCCTTTCCAACGATTTTGAACTTCTTGACGGAACACGGCAGTGGGTTTTAATTTACAATAATTTTGAAAAATTCAAGCTGGACTATTACCGCCCTTTGGGCAACCCGGGAAAATTTATCGGCAGCCTGCTTTCCCATTTTTCCAAATGCAAAGACGAGCTGGTTACCCCGGAAAGCTATTTAAATTATGCCCAGGATTTGAAATTACAGCTTGATACTGCTGAAGGTGTAGGGGCTGCGCTTGCGCGCCCGACATCCTCTGAAGGCGGGCGGCTAAAGCCTGCCCCTACAGACAATACAATAAACATAGATACGATTGACGCCACGGAAATTTCCCGCATAGAAGAAGTAGCCGGCGCTTACCACACATATCAAAAACTTTTGCTCGACAATAACTATCTGGATTTTGGAGATCTGATTAATTATGCCTTGGAGTTATTTACAAAACGCCCTCAAATTTTAAAATATTATCAAAACCGTTTTAAATTTATTATGGTGGATGAATTCCAGGACACAAACTTCGCCCAGTATCAGCTGGTAAAACTTTTGAGCGGAGAACAAAAAAATATTGCGGTTGTCGGCGACGACGACCAGTCTATTTACAAATTTCGCGGCGCCAGTGTTTCCAATATTTTAAAGTTTAAAGACGATTTTCCGGATTTAAAGGAAATAACTTTGGTGGAAAACTATCGCTCCGGCAAAGAAATTTTGGACTTGGCCTACAAACTGATTCAGGAAAATAATCCCGATCGTTTGGAAATAAAATTAAAAATTAACAAGCAGTTAAAAGCCAATTTAAAAGAAAAAAGCTCCATAGCGGTATTGGAAGCACCGGATTTAAGCACCGAACTTTTAAGCGTTATAAAAGAAATTTTGCGTTTAAAAACAAATAAAAATTCCTGGAATGACTTTGCCGTACTTTTGCGCAGCAACAGCGCGGCCGATGCACTGCTGCCGGCTCTGGCAAATGCAGGCATTCCCCACACTTTTTTGGCCAACACAGGCCTTTACAAAAAACCTATAATCTTAGATTTACTTGCCTATATAAACCTTTTGGACAATGTTCACGACTCTTTTTCTTTATACCGGGTTTTAAACATACCCATATTCCACCTGAGTGTTCACAGCATTGCCGATATTTTGGAATACTCCAGAAAAAAAACCTTAAGCCTTTACGAGACTTTAAATCAGCTAAAAACAGGCAAGCTGCTTAACGAACCTGACAGAAAAAAACTGGAAATTCTCCTGCTCAACTTAACCAAGCATCACGGCATTTCGCAAACCAAATCGGCCGCGGAAACCGCGGTGGAAATTATAAAAGATTTGGATATGGCCAAAAGGCTGGACGAAGACACGGCCGAAAACGCGGAAAATCGGGAACTGGTTGAACAATTTTACAAAAAAATCGAAAACTTTGAAGCGGTGAACAAAGATAAAAGCCTGCATAATTTTTTAATTCAGCTAAATTTGGAAGAGCAAGCCGGCGACGAGGGAAAAATAAATTTTAATCCCGACTCGGGACCGGAGAGTTTAAAGGTTATGACGGTCCACAGCGCCAAAGGGCTGGAGTTTGAAAACGTTTTCATAATCAACATGGTGGACAAAAGGTTCCCTACTGTTGGGAAAAAGGACTCCATCGAAATTCCGCAAAAATTAGTTAAAGACATACTCCCGGAAGGCAACTTTCATCTGCAGGAAGAAAGAAGACTGTTTTACGTTGCCCTTACCAGAGCCAAAAAGAATTTGTTTTTAAGCTGGGCCAAAGACTACGGCGGAAAACTGAATAAAAAACCTTCGCAATTTTTGGTGGAGGCGGGCTTAATTCCCAGCGAAAAGCTGACCCAGGCCACGGGGAAAGTTGTTTTTACCGAAGCCCCCAAAAATCAAAAAGAAGTATTTCAGGTATTGCCCGACAGATTTTCCTATTCCCAGCTTAAAGACTTTGAAACTTGCCCGCTTAAGTACAAGTACCAATATTATTTAAAGCTTCCCGTGCGCGGCAGCCAATATTTAAGTTTTGGCAACACCATGCACAAAGTGTTTGAGGAGTATCTTCAAAAATTCAAAGACCTAAGCACATTTTCCCAGCAGGATTTATTCGGCAAAAGCAAGGTTAAGCCGGAGCTGCCGAAATTCGAAGTTTTAGAGCAGCTTTACGAAAAAAACTTTATAGACGAGTGGTATCAAAATAAAAAACAAAGGGCCGAATATGTTAAGTTGGGACAGGAGATGCTTCATAAATTTTACGACGAATGCCTTAAAACTCCGCCCAAGCCAAAATATATAGAGCAGTCGTTTATCCTGTTTCTGGATAAATTCCGCCTGGTCGGGAGAATTGACCGTGCCGACGAACAGGATGGCGGACTTGTTATATACGATTACAAAACAGGCAAAGCGCCAAACCGGTCTGAAAAGAGAGATTTGGACCAGCTATATATTTATCAGTGGGCGGCCCAGGAATATTTGAAAGAAAAAGTTTCGGGGCTTAAGTACTGGTATTTAAAAGAACCGGTAAATCAGTTTCTGGAAGAGGATTTGGCTTCGGAGAAAGATATTATTAAGCTAAAGCAGGAACTTTTGACAATAATGAACCGAGTTGTGGAAACCATAAAATACGACAGATTCAAAGAAGAACACAAAAAGGCCAAGGAGCATAAATGCGAATTTGAGGATTTGGAGTAGAGAAACACCGGCTCACTTTTATTAGCGACGTAAGCGAGACCGGCCACTTTGGCCTGGGCGAGCCACGTAGATTTATCTTTACGTGGCGAGCCGACCTGTTCGACTTCGCTCAAGGCCCCGAGTGCATCTTGAGGGGGGAGCTAATACAGGTTCTAATACCCCGCAGCTTTGCTGCGTAATCATAGATTTATCTTTTTGAATACCTCGGATTTCTGCTCCGAGGAACCTTTATTGGGTAAAATACATTACCACATGGGAATGATTAAATTAAGCATCCGAAACATTTTTGAATTTTACTTTAAATATGTTATAATTTAAATGCAAAATAATCCAAAACAACAAATAACCATAATAGCTACCAGTACCGTTTTGGCGGGATTTTCACTAGCGTCAATAATTAACTTTACCGACCCGGCTAAATCTTCGGCTTTGACATTTGGTTTTTTTTATATCAGTTTGTTTTTGTTGACTTTGGGAATCTTCGCCCTCATCGGGCTTTTACTTAGGCACTGGCTATCCCAAGGATTGTTTATGGCAAATTTAGCCAACAGCTTCAGGCAAGCGTTTTTAATTGCAACCTTGGTGATTATTTCTTTTGTACTGCTGTCACAAGGACTGCTGCTATGGTGGGTGGAGGCGAGCCTAATTTTATTTTTTGCATTTTTTGAAATTTTTATGAATCTGAAAATTTGAGCTTTAAGGTATTTTAATACCATTTAATTTAAGCCTAATTAAGCCGCAAAATGGAAGAAAAAAATCAAAATCAGAATATAACACCCGGACCTGAAAAATCCGTTGGCCCGGTAAGCAGACAAACCCAGCCAATACCAGATCCGGAAAACAAGGATATCTTATTTTTTAATGTTATGCCTAAATCCGCCGGAGCAAAAGATACTCTGGTGGAGCCTACTGTAAAAATTGAAAACACTGAAGCCCCCCAGAGCGGAATAAAACAAAAAATTTTTAAGTACAAATGGTATTTGGCTGGCGCTGCCGTTATAGCACTTGGGGTGGCCGGATATTTTATTGCCATTAATTTAATTAATAAAAGTTACGAATCAAATATTACTGTAAAAAGTCCAAACACTGACAATAAAGCAAAAAGCACACCGACTAAAACCGAAACCCCTCCAGTCAATCAGGCTAATTTTACAACTCCGCAAGATTGGCGCATAAAAAAATTTGGCAATTGTGCCGATGAAAGTATGTGCGGCGACAACGCTGACCCTGACCTAGACGGACTGACTAATTTGGAAGAATTCAAGCTCGGCACAGACCCAAATAACAGCGACTCGGACCAGGATGGATTAGCCGACGGCGACGAAGTCCATGTTTTCGGCAGCAACCCCTTGGACAGCCGCACGGCCAAAGACCCTACATACAACGATGCTGATTTTGCAAAAGGCGGCTACGATTTTGTTACCGGTAAAAAAATGACCTCTGCTCAAATTTCCGATATCTCCAAAAAAATGCAGCAATTTGGCCTTCACCAGCCAACATTTACGACTTTGGGTAATATCCTAAATTCACTTTACGGCTTTACTCCGCAAAGCCCCCAAAATTCAGCAACCAGCACACCGGCAGTCATTACCGGCACAAGCTCCCCAATTACCGGGTTTGACCAATCTCCATCAGCAAAACAGGACCGCGACACGCAGCGCTCCAATGCGATAAAAAATATCGAGACCGGCTTGGTTAAATATATGGCCGACAACAAAACTTTCCCTCAAACTTCAAACTTCACGGTTATGTTTTCCGATGTTAAGCCGTATTTAAAAGTCGCGACCAATCCGAGCGACCCGATTAATCAGGGCCAGTTTATCTACACCTACAATTCAAATGCCAGCGGAACTGATTTTGCTTTATCGTTTTACAGCGAAGGACAAAACCAAATCATCACAAAAAACGCGGCTGATGCCGCAAAAGACGCCGGGGCAGCAGAAGCCAGCATTTATGATAACCAAAGAATTGCCGATTTGGAGTCGCTGCGCATTGCCTTGCTTTTATATTCGCAAAAAAACATTGCCGGCACCCAGGATTATGTTTTTCCTCCGGACAGCAAATATAAAATTCTGCTTGTACCGGATTATATAGAATCCATTCCAAAAGATCCAAAGACCGGACTGGATTATTTATATCAAGTATCGGCTACTTTTAACACTTTTACCCTTAAAACCGTTTTGGATAATCCCGCCACCGGCACCACCGGATATATGTGCAACCAGGATAGCTGCCAAAACTACTAGAATTAGTGACAAGTTACAAGTTGAAAGTGACAAGTACGACCCTTAACCAATGAGTTTATCTTTTTACAATATGAATTTGCTTTCCATTTTAAAATCACTTTTTAAATCAAACTCTCAATCTAAGGCGGTTGCTTCTTTTCCCGGTATTGTGGCGGCAAAAGTAGTTGAAATAGAAAAACACCCGAACGCGGATCGCTTACGCGTAATTAAACTTGATACGGGAGGGACAGTTATTTACCCGGTAATTTGCGGAGCGTTTAATTTTGACACTGGCGCCATGGTTGCACTTGCTCTGCCGGGTGCTGAAATTGCGCAAGATATCCATTCCGCCGACCATAAACCGTTTGTCTTGGAAAAAGCAAAAATTAGAGGCATTGAAAGCCAGGGCATGATTTGCGCCGCATTCGAACTGGGACTTGCCACCGAGCCGGGGCAGGGGATAATGCTGCTTAAACCAGAGACCAAGCCGGGTAGCCAATTCAATCCCGGGATGATACAATAGATTTTGAACAAAATTGATCATAATTGACAAAATTGACATAAATTAAGCAGAGTAAATTATGTTTAATTATTTTCCGCCAAGGGCGGATCAGCCTCCGGCTGAAAATAACGTCGATTAATATATGCAAAATATTGTTATTTCCACTGAGGAAGAAAATCGCTTAAAAATTGAGTTGGAAAAAAGGTCCGACTTTGAGGCGCAAAGAATCCGCCGCTATTTAAGCATGCCCGATCTTTCCCGTACTCCAGGAAGCCCGATTGAAGAAATTGTAAAAAGAATTTTG
>CAIWKW010000027.1 GCA_903913365.1 Candidatus Doudnabacteria bacterium
ATTTAATATATTAAATTTTTTCTTTAAATCTCCATCTTCATCAAGTTCATCCAACCGGCCAAAGCGTATATACTGGATAAAACCCACTTCCTTTAAATACTTAATAGCTTCTCTATTTAAGGGCCAAGGACAAACATAAACGCTGGCCTGCATTTTTTTAAAACCATTTTTCAAAAGCAAACGGCGAAGCTGCTGTCTTTCCACTTTGTTTTCCTCCGGAATATCAAAAAAAATAATACGCCACTTGCCATCCCACTTCTCGGGTTTTAAAATTTTTGATTTTGCAATTAAAACCTGCAAACTGCCCTGTCTGGTCAAACGTAAATATTTTTTCTTGTCTTTTTCAATAACCTGAATTAAACCAGAATCCATTAACCGATGCAGGGTTGTTTTATAACTTTTATACTGGCCGTGAATTGCCATGCGTTTCCATTCATAAGCAGATGTGGCAAATATAGTTCCAGCAACTTCTTCGGCTATATCCAGGCCGAGCAAAATATGCATGGCAATGCTTCCTTCCCTAATTCGGATGGGCATAAATTTCAAAATAAATAATCTAGCTACATAACTGTGCGGCCGCACAGTTATGTAGCTAGTATAGCATTTTGGAAAAAGGTGGTAAAATAAAGGCTTGAATCAGGCGGCTTCCAAAAATGGCGGAAAAAATTTGGCCAACAACAAAAGGGCGCGTTTTGACTATGATATTAAAGACACCTTCAGCGCCGGCCTGGTGCTGAGCGGTCCGGAGGTTAAGTCCGTAAAAGGCGGAAATGTTTCTTTGGCCGGAGCCTATGTTTCGGTTTCCGGCAGCGGCGCCAGTTTGATTAACTGCCATATTGGTCCGTACAAATACGCGGCTCAGCCCGGATATGAGCCGACCCACACAAGAAAACTTTTGCTCAACAAAACAGAAATCAACCAGCTACTTGGCAAAGAAAAAGGGCTGACCATTATTCCCCTGGAAATTTACCAGGGCCACAGAGGACTGCTTAAAATAAGAGTGGGCTTGGGCAAGGCCCGAAAAAAGACGGATAAGCGGGAATATATAAAGAAAAGGGATGCGGAAAAAGAAATTAAAAATTATTCTAATTAACCTAATTGATCTAATTATTCTAAATAATACCTAATAACTAATGTCAAAAAACTTAGACTCATTCATTAGACATTATTTAGGTCAATCAGAATAATTAGAAATTAGTATAATTAATACTATGAAAAACAAAAGGGATGTTGTTTACCTTATAATAATTATTTTTTTAATTGGACTGTGCGCCCAGCTATATTATTCCTTCCGCTACCTGCCCGCGCATCAAATTAGCGTTTATTACAACCAGGATCATCCGCTTAACACGGAAATAATTAATGAAATTAGGGACGCTGATAAATTTGTTTACTTTTCGGTTTATACTTTTACCCGTGCCGACATAAAAGACGCGCTCCTTGCCGCTAAGTACCGCGGTCTTAAGGTTATCGGCTTAACCGACAAAGACCAATACAGCCAGCTTGACCAGCAAAAAAAATTGATTCAGGAGCTGGAAAAAAACGGCATACCGGTTTACCAGCAAAATCACGCCGGCATAATGCACACCAAAGTTCTGGTAACGGACAAGGCTTATGCCAGCGGTTCTTACAACTGGACCGCGGCAGCCACGGATTTAAACGACGAAGTCCTGGAAGTGGGCCACGACCAAACTCTGCGCCAAAAATACGAGAGCATTTTGGAGGAAATGTTCAAAAAATACGAAACTAATACCGGAAGTGTGATATAATAATAATGCAGAATATTAAGAAATTAAGATATTTAGATATTGGGAAATTAACACACAAACAACCATGAATACTTTAATGAAAGCCGATATTTTCTTTTTTATTACCAC
>CAIWKW010000028.1 GCA_903913365.1 Candidatus Doudnabacteria bacterium
AACAAAACAAAAACAAAACTAACTGGGGTGGCTACGGACGGGTCCCGGAACTGGAATTTTTAACCGAATTAACATATTTTGTTAAATCATAGGTACCGGCATCTCTTGAATAATTAAAATATTGTTGGACTTCGCCTTTTGTGGCCGAAAGGGTCTGGGTTGCTCCCGCACCGTCCTTGTAAACATAGGTAAATTCCGCGTCCGTTCCGGGGCTCGAGGCCCAAGTCTGAAAGTTTTTTTGGTCGCCTGGTAAGACCTTTTGTACCGCAGTACCGCCAATCCCGCCGGTTTCCATATTTACGGCAAAAACCGCTAACTTACCGCCATACTTTAAAAATTTGCCTCCGAGCGAAGTGCTTGCTGTATTTAAGGTCAAATCTTTTGAAATAACCTGTTTATCTGTTGGGTCGCCGTTGCTGTCATAAATATTCCCGTTAAAATCTACCAACTGTCCATTTTTTTCGGAACTATATCGATACAAAAATTTTCCATCCGAAGAAATAGCATCCGGAATCATATTTTGAATTCCATATTGTTTTACGTCCGCGACTGTTAAATTCACTGAGTTACCGTCGACATCGGTTATAGAAACAATTTGTCCGTCTTTAGTGGTAATATTTCCTTGACTGTCTACCCAAGCTGTTTTTTTGGCGCCAACATCGGTTTTGGTAATTGAGGTCCCGTCCTTAAACGTAATGGTTGATTCACTGCTGCTTAAAACGCTTTTAATTGTTGCGGCTGGATTTGAAATTTTGGATATAATACCGCTTAATTTAGACGGGCTTAAGGCCTCTCCGGAACCTTCCCCCGATTTTTCCGGACTTCCCACAGAAACAGTTTTACCTTCCAAACTCGATTCCCCTTCCCCGGAGCCGTTTTTAATAAGAACAACCTGTCCGTTGGCGTCAACTATACCAACCGGAGAATTTATGTCGTCATAATTGTAAACTTTATTATCCGTACCTTTGTACAAACCTTGAGAGCTGTCAACCAAGGTTAAATCACCCTTAACGGTTCCTGCTATGGTTTTAGGATAAGCTTGATTTACTTGAACTTCCGCCGTTGCCGTTGTAGCTTGTGCAGAATCATTAAGATTCACGGTTGTAATAGTAACTGGATTATTAATCTCGGTAACTACCGGGGCGACTGTTGTCTTTGTGGCAGTACCAAAGACACTTTTGGTCGCTGTTGTATCAACAGTGCCACCATAAGTTTCTCCGGTAGGGTTAACAGTTCCTTGTGTTATGTTATAAACCGCACCTTGAGAATCAACAAGTACAGGATTTTCTTTGGTACCCAAGTCGTATAAAGGCTGGCCGTCCTGAGAATAAGTGTCGGCATTGGGGTCATAAGTGGTTATAGCCACCACCTGTCTTTTGCCCGAATTGTCATTATAAGCAAAATAATTTTGGTCTGTATTTGTGCCTTCGTAAATTATCCCTCCTGATGACATATGAAGAGAGTAAGTGGTACCATCCGTTTTTCTAACGCCAAGCGATGTATTACCTTCGGAGTCAGTTTTGTTGAGAGTAGTATCCATATGAAAATCATACCAACTTACTCTGCCGGAGTCGTCGCTTGGTGAAACCGGACCATTTCCTTCCATTAAAGGAGTCTCGGAAGCCGGGGCGGCGACAACCACCGAACTAACATTTACCGGCGAGGCAGTTGTGTTTGTGCTACTACTTATTGCCGGAGCAACAGAAACATTCGGCGCACCAACGTTACCCTCAATATTTTCTCCGGTGGGGTTAATAGATTGCGTTTTGAAATTTTCGCTGTAAATTGCACCATTAAAATCAACAATTACAGGATTTTGTGTGGTACCCACGTTGTATAGAGGCTGGCCATCTTTAGAATAAGTGTAGGCGGTGGAATCATAAGTGGCTATGGCCACCGTCTGAGGATTACCCGAGTCGTCATTAAAAATAAAATAATTATTTTTGGTGTCGCCTGTGCCTTGGTAAACTATCCCCCCTTGCGTAGGATGGAAAATGTAGGTATCATTCCCGTTTTTTGCGGTAACTATTTTATCGCCATTAGAGTCAGTTGCAGTGCCACTGTAATCTCTTTTAAAAGAATAGTATTTTGGGGTTGTTGCAACTGTCTGAGTGGCGGCACTATCACCAGGCGATAAAACACTTAAATTAGCAGTGCTTTTGGTAACGGGTAAATCGGGCAGAGGGGCGGCTTGAACGGTGTTATCAGTTTGCTGTGTTGCATCGGGCGAAATAACTTTGGGCGTTAAAGTGGCCGAACCGTCGGAATTTACTACATAGTTATAATCCTGCCCATTGGAAGAAATGGTATTGTCCGATGTAATAAAATACACCGAACCATTAACAACAATAGTTCCTGTCTCGACATTAGGAAGAAAATCGGACTGAGAAATAGTAAAGGTACCGGGTGTCGCAGTCTTAACATCTGTCAGAGCAGCCGGAGCATAAACTTCTTGACCCAACTCATTTTTAGTTCCGGAATCGCTGTAGAGGTTGCCGCTTATGTCTTTAATTTGACCATTGTCGTTATAAATCGGAGTTCCTCCGCCAACAGCCTGACCGTTTTTA
>CAIWKW010000029.1 GCA_903913365.1 Candidatus Doudnabacteria bacterium
AAATATTATATGAACGGACATAGATATATAGACCCAAGGCCAAACAGGTTTGAACAGCCCGGCTTAAGAGAAAATGGTACATCTAACGGCGAATTTCACTTACCGGAAACAGTAAGCAGAAAAGATTCCAATATACCCGGTTGGGTTTCCGACAGGGTTTTCCATTTATTTGAAGCATTGCATATTGATGCGCAGGCAAAAAATTTAAAGGCCGTAGATTTGGTAAACAGAATAAACCAGGAGCCAAATATGGAAGCTTCTATTATTCAAGGCAGCGTTATTAAAGTCATATTTAAAGTAAATGATCACGAGAAAGAGCTGGAAAATACGGTTTCGGGACCGGTAAGCTCATTTTATTCGGTTTTCGGTATAAAGCTTAAAAAAATAAAAAGCGACTTAGAAGAGATTAAAAAAGGCAGGCGCCAATAAATTTAAAAAAGCAGTTTTTCAAGGAAATTTTGCCAAATCTTTTTAATTTTGACCTTGCCGGTAAAAAGAAGTAAAATAAACCTCCAAACCTTAGGAGGTTGTGGATTTGCCCGAAAGGGCCTAAAGGCGGCTGTTGTCCTCCGATTCGACAGCCGCCTCTTTTTATTACCGGGTATTTTTGATAAAATGAGTACAGCAGTTTAAAATTATCGGTTATTTCTTATGATAAACATAGACCCAACCATTTTTAAAGCTTATGATATCCGGGGAATTTATCCCGAGCAAATTAATGAGCAAATAGCTTACCAGATTGCCCAGGCTTATTGTAAATTCATTAATCCCAAAACCGTGGTGGTTGGCCGCGATGTCCGTCTTTCCGGTCCGGCTTTGCTTGAGCAGTTAAAGAAAGGCTTGGTTGACTGCGGAGTTAATGTTATAGATATTGGCACCATTACAACCGACATGATGTATTTTGGCGTGGTCCATACGGGCGCGGACGGCGGATTGATGGTAACGGCTTCGCATAATCCGAAAGAATATAACGGCATTAAAATGGTGAGAGCCAAAGCGGCACCAATTTCCGGGGATACGGGCATGTATGATATTCGCGATATTGTGCTGTCGGGTTTTAGCCAAAAGTCGCCTCAGGCTGGAGAAATTACATTTGTGGACGTGTTTGAGCCTTATTTGGAAAAAGTTTTTTCGGTTATAGATCCTGCAAAAATAAAGCCGTTTAAAGTTGTGGCTAATTTAAATTTTGGCGCCATTGGCAGAAACGTCAGAGCTGTGGCCGAACGTTTGCATTTGGATATGGTTTGGCTTAACGATCAGCCCGACGGTAATTTCCCCAAAGGCAGGCCCGATCCTTTAATCCCGTCCAATAGGGACGAAACCATAGCTCTTATAAAGTCTTCCGGAGCGGACTTTGGCGTGGCATGGGACGCGGACGCGGACCGCTGTTTTTTTCTGGACGAAACCGGCAGATTTTTATCCGGTTATTTTACCACCGCGGTTTTAGCCGAATATCTGATAAAAAAGAACGGCCCGGCCAGAATTTTGGTGGACTCCAAGCTTAACTGGGCTACGGAAGAATTGGTCAAAAGCTTGGGAGGGGAGACCGATGTAACCAGAACCGGCCATAGTTTTTACAAAGAAAAAATGATTAAGGAAGACGCCTTGTTTGGCGGGGAGGTTTCCGCACACTACTTTTTTAAGGACTTTTATTATTTGGACAACGGGCTTATGCCGTTTTTGCTGATTATGGAAATGCTTTCGCAAAACGGCAAAAAATTAAGCGAAATTTACCGGCCGTATTTTGAAAAGTATTTTGCCATTGAAGAAACAAATTTTAAAGTTAAAAGCGTGCCCGAAGTTTTGGCCGCGGTAAAAGAAAAATATTCCACTGGCCGGCTTTCGGAGCTGGATGGCATAGCAGTGGAATTTGATATGTGGCGTTTTTCCGTGCGCGGTTCCAACACGGAGCCGGTTATTCGTTTGAATTTGGAAGCCAGGAGCAAGGAGTTTATGGAAGACAAATGCAAAGAGCTTTCGGATTTGATAAACCAGTTTAAGCAATAAGCGGAATAAGCAGGCAGGGATTTAAGAAAAAAGAAGAGGCGGCCGGGTCATGTGACCCAGCCGCCGTTTTCGCGCCAGACTTCGTAGAAGTCCTGGCTGACGGACAAAGCGCCAAGCGTGGCGGCTACTATCGGCAACTCCGAGAGGTGCCTGAAGAAGTCGATTTCCACACAGCAAGGGTTGCTGTCGGTTTTCCAGCCGCAGACTTGGCGGAAGCCGCTGTTCTCAGGATTGCACAGCTCCGGAATGCGCCGAAGCGCTTCCTGAGCTTTGTCAGGACTGGAGAAGACAAAGTATTCTTGCAGCATGGCCGCCTCCCATAGCAGCTCTGTGATAGAGCAGGTTGTTGGCAAGGTGTTTGTCACTGTGCCAGAGCATCTTTTTTACGGCAACAAAATCTGTCTGCCGGGAGAATAGGGCTACCGTTGCCACGCCGCCGGGAATTTGGGAAGCGTCGAATCTCCCTTCCCACACCATGGCGAGTACAACCGTGTTGTCGTGGATTTCCACGGGTTTTAAAACAACCCGCAGGCCGCACCAGAAAGTTGAAGTTCCCAGTTGTTTTTTCAGCATTTTGGCGTCCGCCTCCTGCCGCAAACGATTGCCAATACGCTGGTAGTTACGAAGTCCATAATTATTAAGCCTCCTTAGGGCTAGTCACACAAAAAGACAGCCAAAACTTTTTAGCTGCCCTTTTCTGTAACTATTTTTAAAATCATGGCTTTGTTTTTTTATTAGATTTCACATAAAAAAAGACTGCTAAATTATAGCAGTCCAATTTTTTGTTTAACTTCAAGCAATGTTTCTCCGGCAACTGTTCTGGCTTTGGCAGCTCCGTCGCCAAGAACTTCGGCTAAAAAGTCCGGTTTTGCCAAGAGTTCCTTTTTCTTTTCTCGGAATTCGGCAAAGTAGCCGGAAATATTATTGGCCAGCGTTTCTTTGAGTTCGCTGAATTTGAGTGTTTCGTTTTTTTGCAAATCGCGGAAACCTGCAATTTCTTGTTCTGTGCCAAAATGCTCCAGCAGTAAAAATAAATTTTCCACGCCGGCCGATTTTTTCCCCGGTTCGCTGGCGGTAACCGCTTTTTTCAGCTTGCGGGAAATTTCTTCGGGCGAATCATCCAGCAGCAGGGCCTCGTCTCCGGTCTTGCTCATTTTTTTGGCCGGGTCGCTCAGGGACATTATGCGGAGCGGCTTTTGCATATAAGTCTTTGGTTCAAAAAAAGTTTTGCCAAAGCGGTTGTTGAATTTGCGCGCCGCAACCCGGGCAAGCTCCACGTGCTGAACCTGATCGTCGCCAACCGGCACGGACTGGCCTTTGTAAATTAAAATATCCGCGGCCATTAAAGCCGGGTAAGTTAAAAGTCCGGCATTAATGCTTTCTTTATGCTGAAGTATTTTATCTTTGTATTGGGTCATTCTTTCCAGCTCGCCCAGAGGCAAAAGGCAATTAAAAATCCAGGCCAGTTCGGTATGTTCCAGAACCTGGCTCTGGGGGAAGAAGACGCATTTATTTATATCTAGCCCGGCAGCCAAATAGGTTGCTGTAACGTCTAAAACAGTATCTTTCAGCACTTTTGGTTCAAACGGGGTGGTTAGGGCGTGCAAATCGGCAATAAAGAAGAAACAGGTTTTGGTCTTGTCGTTCGGAAGGCTGACAAAATCTTTCAGCGCCCCAAGGTAATTGCCAATATGCAGTTTTCCGGAAGCGCGGATTCCCGCGACAATGGTTTCTTGCTTGTTTTCAATCATGCAGATATTATAGCAAAAAACTCCCCAAAAGGGGAGTTTTAAAAAATATCCGATTAAGTTTCCTACTGCTCAAACCATTGTGCCGTGTCCGATGGGGCAATGCGGCCTTCCACATAGTTTTCCAAAAGATAAGTGGTCTCGCCGATTTTTTTTGGTTTACCCAGGTGGATTTTTAAACTCAGCCCCGGGATTTTTGTTTTATTTAAATACATGTCCCCACTTTTTATATCCTTATGACCTCGGCTTAGGGAAGAATAATTTTGTCCGCCCACGTGAGGCATTGTCATAGTTATTCCGCCGGGTAAGCTTTCATCCGGTTCCAGCTTGTCTTTTAGCTCAAATAGGGAAGCTGAATTTCCAAGAATATCCAGTTGGACGGCAAGTTTTTGGAGAAATTTTGTGCTGGGGTGAAGCAAGCTGTTCGCGTCATTGGGGTCAATAATTTCCCGAACCAATTCAAAGGTGGAAGCTTGCCCGGGCAAAAAAGTTCCTTGGCTTTTATTTTTTTGGTAACTTTGCCATGTTGTCTTAATTCGCTGCTCCATTCTGGGCACCATGGCATCAACAATTAGCCTGTCACTTTCGGTTTCGGCCGCGGCAGTTAATGCTTCTTTAAGCTGCGTCAATTGTAAGGGCTCTTTATACTCTTTTTGTTCCTTTTTGTCGGCAGCTCTTTCCGAGCCGGCGGTTTCGGAGCTTGGTTGCTTTGGTTTCTCCATTTCAGGTGGCTGGGGATGCGATTTTTCTTTTCCAAGGAAGTTGAATTTCATAGGCGTAGATTATAAATTAAGTTGTTATTTTCTGCCTGTATTATAGCAAACTTAAGGCAAAATTAAAGAGGATTGGCTATATAATAAAAAACAGCTCCTGTTTTAAGCAGGAGCTGTTTTAAGGTTAGATTTCTATCACCACCGGCAAGACCATTGGTCGTCTCTCGGTTTTTTGATATAGATATTCGCCAATTTCGTCGCGGACAATGTTTCGGAGATAGGCGTAGTTGGGCTCCAGCTTTTCTTTGCCTTTGCTTTCCACCAGCTTGCGCACCTCGTGTTTTACTTCACGGATTAAATCGTCGTTGCCCTTCATGTAAATAAAGCCCCGGGAAATAATGTCCGGCTGGCTAATGAGTTTGCCGCTTCTTCTGTCTAAAGTCATAATAATTACGAACATGCCGTCCTGCGCCATAACCTGGCGGTCGCGAATAACCACTTCGCCCACATCGCCAATGCCCAGGCCGTCTATAAAGACATAACCGCTAACGACTTTGGGGTCTACCACAATTTTGGCTTCCTTGGCCGAGGTAATTTCCAGAATTTGTCCGTTATCCAGAGTGAAAATTCGGTCTTCCGGAATACCCATATTTTTTGCCAATTCCGCGTGAGCCACAATCATGTGGTGTTCGCCGTGGATAGGCATAAAATATTTCGGTTTAACCAGGGCCATCATTAATTTCAGTTCTTCCTGGTGCGCGTGTCCAGAAGTGTGAATGTCCAAAGTTTTGTTGTAAATAACATGGCTGCCCATGCGCGTAAGATTGCTGAGCATGGCGGCAATGGCCCGCTCGTTTCCCGGAATAGGGGAAGCGGAAACAATGGTGGTGTCACCTTTTTTCAGTTTAACGGTTTTGTGGTCGCCTCTGGCAATGCGCGCCAGGCCGGCTGCGTCTTCGCCTTGAGCGCCGGTTGTGAGAATAACAATTTGGTTGTCCGGAAACTTTTTGGCGGCTTCCGATTTGATAATAATTTTCGGTTGAATTTTCAAATAGCCCAAAGACAAAGCTATCTCAATGTTATTGACCATGCTGCGGCCGGTAACAATAACTTTGCGGTTGAACTTTGCGGCCGCGTCAAACACCTGCTGAATGCGGGAAATGCTGGTGGAAAAGTTGGCAAAAATAATGCGCCCTTTAATGTCGCTGAAGGTTCTATCTATGGTAATTCCCAGTTCTCTTTCGGAAGCGCAATAACCGGGTTTTTCGGCATTGGTGGAATCGGACATAAGAAGCATAACGCCTTCGGCGCCGAACTTGGCAATTTTATCAAATTCCGTGGGTTTGCCGTCTGCCGGGGTGTGGTCAAATTTCCAGTCCGTGGCGTAGACAATCTGACCTACCGGAGTGGTAATACATAAGCCGATGGAATCGGGAATGCTGTGGTTGAGCCGGAAAAAGCGCAGTTTAAAACTGCCCAAAGCGAGTACGTCGTCTTTGGTCATAACGTTTATTTTGCTGCGTCCGAGCAAGCCAAATTCTTCCAAACGTTTTTTTATGAACGCGGCCGTAAGCGGCAGGGTATAAACCGGCGGATCGCCGATTTTAGGTAAAATATAGGGAACGGCTCCAATGTGATCCAAATGTCCGTGGGTAATTATTACTCCGCGGATTCTGCGTTTGTTTTCCTCGAGCCATTTGGTGTCCGGGATAATATAATCAATTCCGGGCATGGTATCGTCGGGAAAGGCTAATCCCATGTCTATAATAATTAAATCATCGCCGTACTCAAGTACGGTCATGTTTTCGCCTACTTCTTCCACTCCGCCCATTGGGATAATTCTCAGGTTTTGCCTGGAGGCGGTGTAGCGGCTGGTGTTTAGGGTAGCCGGTTTATTTTGGCCAATACCGGTTGCCGAATTAATCAGCGCGTCTAACCTGTCCGGCTTTTGGTTTTGCTGGAACGAGTTAGAACTGTTTGGACGCTGCTGCGGTTGCGATGGTCTTTGCGGGTGAGACTGATTTCTTCTCTGCATCATATTAGTAGTTAGTAGTTGACTGTAGTAGGGGCTGGGCTTGCCCGCCCTTAATCTTTTTGAAACGGGCGGCTAAAGCCTGCCCCTACAATCAAAGATGTTCTGTCCAAGCAAAAAAGCTTGAACTTTATTTATTAAGTTTTGTTAGTGCCAGACTTAAGTGGCTTCGACTGCCGACCCAAGTTATGGCTTGTAATTAACAAATGACAAATAAAAAAAGAATTTTCCAACTGTCATTTATTAACTGATTTTGCTTTTGTTTCGGAGGCTTTAAAACTTGTTGATATAATTATACCATGCCTATAATTTTTTGTCAAAAAAATACTGATTTCTCAGGTAGTGAGCCACTCAAACTTTCAGCTCTTGGGCACACTGCACTTACCACTCGATTGATAACGTTGTTAGCCCTACACTACTCGCTGTGCTCGAGTATAGAGCATATACCATTCACTTTGCTATGTAATATGGCTGCGCCATATACCTGAACGAAGTGAATGGTATATGGTGCCGCGGGAGGGACTTGAACCCTCACGACCTTGCGGTCATACGCACCTGAAGCGTACGTGTATGCCAATTCCACCACCGCGGCGTAAAGATAGTATAGAGTAAAAAGTGACAAGTTGAAAGTTGAAAGTGACAAGTCGGCCAGTATGCAGTACTTGTAACTTTACACTTGTAACTTGTCACTGCATTATTTCCAAACCCTTTTTTCCGAAGCGTACCAATCACTAATATTGTCAAACCGAAGGCTCGGGTCGTAGAGATATTTTAAATTAACATTTTTTACTTCGTTGTCCAAAGTATAAATATATTCTGTCTGATCCAAAAAAATAATAGGAACCTTTTGCATTATGAGCGAATTAAACTGTTCGTAGTCGGCTTCTCTAATTTGTTTGTCGGTGGTGCTTCTGGCGTCGGTAATCAGTTTGTCCGCGGTTGGATCAACAAATCCCGTTAAATTAAAGCCCGGATCCTTAACCTGGCTGCTGTGCCAAAAGAGAAAAGGATCGGGGTCGGCGCCAAATTTTTGCGGAAACAAAAGCACGTCAAAAGTGCGGGGTTTTATTAAAGTATCGGTTAAGAGTTTGCTTTGGAGCACTGTGACAGTAACTTTTACATTTAATTCTTGCCATTCGTCCGCCAGCATTTCCGCGGCTTTCGTGTTAATTACCGAATCGTTGGTGGCAATATTAATTTGGAAGAGGTCTCCTTTTTTATTTGTTCTTAGACCGGTTTTGCCGCTAACTGTCCAGCCTGCGGTATCCAATAAACTTTTGGCTTTATTTAAATCAACAACAGAAGGAACAGGAATTGGATTTTTGGATTTGTTAAAAACAAGGGGTGAAACCGGCATAAGCGCTTGACCGTTGAATATTTGGTCGATAATTTTTAGTTTGTCGGTGGCCAGTGACAAAGCTGCGCGAACATTTAAATCGGAAAGGATTTTGTTGTTTAAATTGAAAAATATAACCTGATATTGGGGCAGGGGAATATTTAGGGTTTGAGCCCCGGTTTGGTTTTTTTCCAAAACCAAACCGCTGCTTAATGGCACAAAACCGAAACCTTTTATTTCTCTGCTGTGGAAAGCGTTTAAAACATCTTCTTCGGTATCGTAAAACTTAAAAACTATTTGATCTATTTTGGCAGAACCTTGGTAATAATCATCAAAAGAATTTAAGGTAATTTGTTCAATTTTGCCGCTGGGCAGTTTTTTAATTTCTTTAATGGCATATGGGCCGCTTCCAATGGCTTCCAGATTGAATTTGGAAAGCAGAAAATTTTGTGTGTCCACGTTGCCCCAAATGGCTTTGGGCAGGATTGGCAGGGTCAGGTTTTGCAAAAAAGGTCCGGAAACATTGTTGGTGCTAAATTTAACGCTGTAATCGGAAAGTTTGGTAACGGTGGTAGCTTGCCAAAGCGGGCGTACCGGGCTTTTAAAACTTTGATCTTGCAGGGTTTGAATGGTGAAAATTACGTCATCAGCGTTAACCTGTTTGCCGTTGTGCCATTTGGCGTTGCGCTTTAAATTAACAATATACTGTTTTTGATCGGCAGATATTTTAGGCATGCTGTCCGCCAAATCGGGAATAATTTGTCCATTTTGGTCGTATTTATAAAGGCCGGAAAAAATTAAATTGGTTAGAGTTAAGTCCGGTTCGCTTGTGGCCAGCAGCGGATTAATGTAAGTTGGCTGGCCGAGCAGCCCTTCGATATAATTTCCTCCGGAGGAGGGAGCGATTTTGGTATGTCTGTAATAGAAATTTCTGGCGGAGACAAAAAAACTCAAAGCTGCCAGCACAAGCAGTATGGCTAAGGCGATTTTTTCTTTTTTCCCCATTAATGAAAAAACTTTCCCCAAACGGGAAAGGCTTAAGTTTTTTAGCTCCCTAAAGCCTTGTTTTGCGCTTTTAATGTAGGAGGTTAAATTTTCAGTAAAACCGTTCATAGATCACAGATTCACGAATTCTCGCGGATGGCGCAGATTGCGATTTGCAAAATCTGTGCTACCTGCGTTTATCCGTGATCTATTTACTAAACAAAAAACCTATGTTAATTGCTAAAAACAAGACTCCTAAAACTATGGTTGCGTAGAAAAGCCATTTTTCAAAACCTCTGCGGGTTTGAACAATGTTGCCGCTGCCGCCAAAAACGTTGGACAGACCGGAAGATTTGTTTTGCAGGGCAATGACAATAATCAGCAAAACCATAACTAAAACGTTGAGAAATTTGAAAATTGGGCTGGAAAACATAAGAATTTGTGAATTAGTGATTTCTAAATTTGCTCGCTCATTATAATGGAAAAAGGCAGGTGGTGTCAATGCGGGTAAAATTATTCTAATTGTTCTAATTAACCTAATTGGTCTAAATAATTTCTAATGGCTAATTTTAAAAAATGAAAGGTATCTAAAATTAGGCAATTAAGACATTGGATATTATTTATAATAATTTAAATAATTAGGTCAATTAGATATTTACAAACTTTTAATTATTTTTTTTGCCAATTTATCTCCGACAATTTCGGCCAATTGTTCAAATGTAGCTTTTTTAATTTCCGCCACAGTGCCAAATTTTGTTTTAAGAAGTTTTTTTGTCTTTGGGCCTATGCCGGAAATATCGTCCAAGGCGCTTTTAGTTGCCTGCTTGCTTCTAAGCTGCCGGTGGAAAGTTATGCCAAAGCGATGCGCTTCGTCGCGAAGCCTTTGGAGTAGCTGAAGCGAGGGATTATCCTGGGACAGCAAAATTGGTTCCGTTTTTCCGGGAACAAAAATTTCTTCTATTCTTTTGGCCAACCCAATTACCGGAATTTTGAATTTTGAATTATGAATTATGGAAGAAGCAACGCCAAGCTGCCCCTTTCCGCCATCGATGACTATTAGGTCAGGAAGCGGCCATTCTTTGTGTTCCCCACTTGTCACTTGTAACTTGTCACTTGTAACTTGTTTTTTGCTGCTTCTGGCCAGCCGACGGCCAAGCATTTCCTTCATCATGCCAAAATCGTCCGGTGTGTTTTTACCAACAATTTTAAATTTTCGGTATTGGGATTTGGCCGGCAGGCCTTTAACAAAAACCACCATGCTGCCAACGGGATTGGTGCCTTGGGTGTTGCTGATATCGTAGCACTCTATTCTTTCCGGCCTTTGGGGCAAATTAAGAATGTCCTTTAAGCCGTCGAGCGCGGTATTAATTTTGTCTAAATTTCCGGCCTTGTCAGAAAGCCATTTTTTTAAATATTCCTCGGCATTTGCCCTCCCCAGCCGGATAAGGTTCTTTATTTTGCCTTTTTGCGGCAGAATTATTTTTATGGATTTATGGAAGCGTTTCAAAACCAGCTGTTTTATGGCGGACTCATTTTCAATTTTTGATGGTATATAAATGTCTCCCGGGACGCTTGCCGCTTCCAAATAGTAGTTTTCCAGAAAAGTTTCCAGAATTTTGGTTTGGTCCAGATCTTTTACCGCGGTTTCGTAAACAAAATTTTCTTTATCAAAGAGTTTGCCCCCGCGCACCTTAAACAAATTAACGCAGGCATAGCCCTGGTCGGTAAATAGGGAAGCAATATCCCAATCAACTTTTCTGGGCAGTATTACCACCTGTTTTTCTTCCAGCAAAGTTAGCGCTCTTAACTGGTCCCTGAGCCTGGCAGCGGTTTCAAATTTTTTATGCTTGGCGGCAATGCTCATTTCGGCTTTTATGTCTTTGGAAATTGTGCCGATATGGCCGTTTAAAAAGTCGGTAATTTTATTTAACTGGAGTTTATACTCCCCCAAAGTGATTTTGCCAATGCAAACCCCGGGGCAGCGGTGCAAATAATAATAAAAGCACGGCCTGCTGCCAACCTTGGCGGCACTGCAGTAGGGAAAAATTTTTCTGACCAAATTCAAAGTATTGCGGATTTTATAGGCCGCGGTGTAGGGACCGAAATAGGTGGTAGGAGGTAGCTTGTAGTTGGTAGGGGCGGCAGTATTGCTATTGATTTTAGATATTAGTTTCGTACTTGTATCTTCAATTTTTCTTGCGTAGCCGATTTGGGGGATTTGTGTAGAGTAATCAATTTTTATGAACGCGTAGTTTTTATCGTCGCGCAACATTATGTTGTACTTGGGGCGGTAAGTTTTTATTAAGGTACTTTCCAAATACAAACTTTCCAGCTCGTTGTTAACTACCGTGTAATCAAAGTCCGCAGCTTCCTCCATTAAATAGGGAATTTGCGGGCGCTCGTCGCTTCCTTGAAAATACTGGCCGACTCTGGAGCGCAAATTCTTTGCCTTGCCAATATAAATAATCCCCCCGTCTTTGTTTAAGAATTTATAAACGCCGGGTTTTTTGGGGAGGTTGGATATTTTAGATTTTAGAATTGAGCTTGAAATCATTAGTTAAATTATAGCTGTTCGTCTGTTACCAGGCAATTTTTGGATTTATACTAAAACATTGAATAAAATGCAATTAAAATGGTAAACTATCCGAGGAACGGTTAGTTTCTTGGATAGTTTACCCCTGTATTTATTGGGTTTTTATACGTTTGGCTTGACAGGAGTAAGAAAATCAGGTATAATTATAAGTTAATTTTGAGATTGGAAATTTGGCTATTAAAGTTTATTTAATGGTTGAGTTGCCTGTCCCAAACTGTTTGGGCATGGTGAACCGTGGCATTTTCACGGATGGAATAAACGTTCACAACTCAAAGGAGAAATCATCATGACCAAGGTCGCAGATGATGTGTTAGGAAAAGTCGCTCGCCAACAGGCGGACGTTTTCGCGCGGGTTTGCAATGGCGGTCTGACGCCGGATCGATTCTTCCGCGTCATTCGGCAGTTGCTCAATATCTTTCTGGTGGCGATTGTTCATCGCAACTGGAAGAAGGCCGTGGAAGCGGGGAAATACGACAGTCAGTTTAACTATATCAACCCCGAGTTCATCGAAGCTGATCTGCCGCCGCTGGATGAGGCTGAAGTTGGTTGCGAAGTCAGCTTGCGCCAAAAGGACGATGACGAGGACAGATCAACCCAGGCCTGGCGGGACGGTTTGGACAACGATCAGGACAGTAAAGATCGGTTCGCGCATCCGCTGAAAGTCCTGGCCATCGGTTACGATGAGGCCACCAAGGACGAACAGCGAAACGATCCGATTTTTACCACCTGGATTTCGCCCCGCACCGGCCTGCTCTGGTGTCTGATTCTCAGCGGAGACTCCGGCCTCCGCAACCTCAGTGTCCGCCGCGGCCGCCCCGACGGCTACTGGAATGCCTTCTGCCGTGCCGCCGTTGTCGCAAAGGTTCTTAAGCCCTCTGGCAATTAGCACTTGGGTTTGCCCTTGTGTCTCTTGGCCCTTGGGTTCGCTCGCGCCGGTGTTTTTCCACAGTTTCAAACTGTGGGAAGCACCGGTGTTTTCTTTTTGCTCAAAATTTTGTTAGACTACTTTTGGATGTAAGCTATGCCTGCGGTCAAGGCTTCAGGCAACGCATCCCGCATTATTAGAAAATCAGAGTGCTGTCGGTTACGGCTTACAGCAGACGTATTTTTTAATAATCTTCAAAACGAAGAAACTTGGTGTGAAATACTGGTCGGGTTTAATTCCCGCAAATAAAATACAGCCCTAAGAGTATTCAAGGGGCAGTGATGTAGATGGTATTTTGCACAAATGTGGCGGCCTGCTCTGGTATCTGATTCTCAACGGAGACTCCGACAACCGCAACCTCAATGTCAACCGCAACAACCCCGACGACAACTGGAATGCCAACTACCGTGCCGCCGTTGTCGCAGCTTTCTTCGCCTGCTCCTCCCCTAAGCGGGAGGAGTTTCTTTTATTAACTGTCTTTTCCAGCCGCCAAGCATTCTACCGACTTCAACTAAAGGATCAGATAGATTAGAAAATTTTTTACTGTCTAAAGTTTTCAGCTCCCAAGCAGTTTGCAAAAAGAATTTTAAGGTGTCGAGTTTTATAGATGCTTTGTCTATTATTACCGCTTTCTGTGACTTGGGAGAAAATCCGGCTGTCAGAATAAGCTCTGCCAGCTCAATAAATAAGTTGTTGATTTTTTCACCTAAAGAATAGCGGGTAAGTCTGGGTATTTGAGGTAAAGTGTTATGCCAACATTTATATGCATCGGTAACTTTTTGTAGCACAGGTAAATTGTTGAAATTTTCGTTGGGGGGGGTGGACATAAATGACAAAAATTTAAAATTAAATAAAATTGACAAAATCGAAAACACAACTGCAAATATCTTACCAAAAAATAATAAGTTTGGAAAATTTGTTTACCGCCTGGCAAGAGTTTTTGCCGGGCAAGAAAAAGAAGCAGGATGTGCAAGAGTTTGGCGCGAGGTTAACTGATAACATTTTACAACTTCACGGCGAACTTGCCAATTTTAGCTACATTCACGGGCCATATAAGGCATTTAACATTTCCGACCCTAAGCCGAGGAATATTCATAAGGCGAGTGTTCGGGACAGAATTTTGCACCACGCCATTTATAGAAAACTTTATCCGTTTTTTGATAGAGTTTTTATTACAAACTCTTATTCTTGTCGGAATGGGAAGGGGACACACAAAGCAATAGGCCAATTTAAGAAATTTTATTTACAAGCAAGCAAAAATAACACCCGCACGGTTTGGGTCTTAAAGTGCGACATCCGTAAGTTTTTCGCCAGTATAGATCATAAAACCCTACTGGGAATTTTGATGGCCTATATCCCTGACGAAAATATACTTTGGTTGATCAAACAGGTCATAAAAAGTTTTCACTTTGGCGCAGACGATAAAGGCTTGCCGCTCGGCAACTTGACCAGTCAACTGTTCTGCAATGTGTATATGAACGAATTTGACCAGTTTGTAAAGCACAGGCTCAAAGTCAAGTTTTATATCCGCTATGCTGATGATTTTGTTTTTCTATCGGGTAGCAAGGAGGATCTGATGTTCTTAGTTCCTAAAGTATCAAAATTTTTAGAAGGGGATTTAAAATTGTCTTTGCATCCGGATAAAGTTTTTATAAAAACGTTTGCCTCGGGCGTGGACTTTCTTGGCTGGGTGCATTTTCCGCACCATCGGGTATTAAGAAAAACGACGAGAAGAAGAATGTTTAAACGAATTTATATTCACCCAACCAATGAAACATTGCAATCTTATTTAGGCCTGATTAGCCATGGTAAAAGCTATCAACTAAGGCAGAAATTGTTAAATTGGTATTGGCTAATGAATAAAGTATAAAGTTTACTTCGTGTATATCTATAATTGAGCCTATGCCCTTGCCTGACCTTGACATATATGATAAACTGACGACTAGCTTGTTGCCTACTACAGAAGGGGGCAATAAAACACTACAGAAAACTACAGAACGAAAGTGCTTTGGTTCCGCAGCTTTCGTAAGATTCGTTTTAATTCGTAATTTCGTAAAAACATGCAGGACAAGATCTCAATAAGAGGCGCACGCCAGCACAATTTAAAAAATATTGACGTAGATTTGCCCAGAAACAAGTTGATTGTTATGACCGGTCTTTCCGGCTCGGGCAAGTCTTCTTTGGCGTTTGATACTATATATGCCGAAGGCCAGAGGCGCTATGTGGAATCTCTTTCCGCTTACGCCCGCCAGTTTATTGGCCTTATGGATAAGCCCGACGTGGATAAAATAGAAGGCCTCAGCCCGGCTATTTCAATTGACCAAAAATCCGCTTCCCACAACCCTCGCTCTACCGTGGGTACGGGTACCGAAATTTACGATTACAGGCGTCTTCTTTGGGCGCGCATTGGTATTCCTCATTGTCCTGTTTGCGGAAAAAG
>CAIWKW010000030.1 GCA_903913365.1 Candidatus Doudnabacteria bacterium
CCTCCCTCTCCGCCACCTTTCGCTAAAGCTTCAGGTGGCCTGTGGCCATCACTTGCAGGTTTAGTGAAAGGTGTAACCCGTAGCTTTATGCGGAGGGTTACAAAAACATGAGATTGTTATGTACTACGTTTATTTATTAAAATTATCAAATAAAAAAATTTATACTGGCTCAACTCCTGACTTAAAACGTAGAATCTCCGAGCACAAAGAAGGAAAATCTGGGGCAACAAAAAATTTTAGACCTCACAAATTAATTTGGTATTGTACTTTCGTGACACGGTTGCAAGCACGTAAATTTGAAAACTATCTTAAAACAGGATCCGGTCAAGCATTTAGAAACAAAAGACAAATTAGCAATTAAAATAAAAATATTATGCCCGATCAAACAATATCCTGGGAAGCTCCGGAGTTTAGATACTACCAAAAAAATTTAGGGTGGTATGTTGTGGCAATTACGGTTGCCATATTGGTTATGGCTTTTTTTGTAATTGTCCAAAGCGATATTTTTGCCGCTGTCAGTATTGGAATTATAACAATATTGATTATTATTTTTTCCAGACAAATCCCCCGCCGCGTTCAGGTTGAACTAAGTAATAGAGGCATCAAATTCGACAATTTATTTTACCCGTATAAGCAGCTTAAATATTTTTGGGTAGTGCATAATGAAAGGCACCAAACCGTAATTTTTCACACCACGGCAGTTATTAATCACGCTTTAATTCTGGAATTGGAAGACCAGGACCCGGATGCAATAAGGAGCTATTTATTGCAGTATTTACCCGAACATTCCGAAACCCAGGAAACCATGGCGCAAAAAATGATGCATTTGTTTAAATTTTAGGCGCCTTGGTCTCAAATAAACTAGCATCCGTAGCTCAGTGGATCAGAGCGTTCCCCTCCGAAGGGAAAGGTCGCAGGTTCGATCCCTGCCGGGTGCACCACTTAGAAAACCGTGTGACTTAATCAAGATGTTCCGGTTATATAAAACGATGAATTATTTTGAAAATCAACCATCTCAAAGTATTAAAGATGTGTTAAAAAATAATCAGTACAGCCTTCCAGAAAAAAACGCTGCAATCAAAGAATATCTTTTTCCTTTTTATGAATCCAGAGCAAAAGCTTCTGGAAAGGACGCAAAAGGCAGGCCAATAAAGTACTTTAGATTGATACCATTAGAGTCAGCCGCTAATTTATTGGGTGGCAATTCTTTTAGCGCCGAAGATAATTCAAACTTTACAAACACCGAATTTTCAGAAAACAAATCTAAAATTCAAACCCAAACCGAATACTATTTCAGAGAAAATGGCATTACTGAATTTGATCAATCAGATTTTGAGTCACTGAAAAATTTTAGAAATATGTTATATCTTAAAATTCCCCGTAGACTCTTGTTCAAATTTCATAATTACATAGGAAGTAATTACCGAGGACTTGCCGGAATTTTTTCACTTTCGGTCGGAACACCGCTTGGATTGCCTTTAGCCCCAAAACAAGCAGCGTGGGCACCGGAAGGTATTACAGTGGTAGAATTTGCCATTCCACCGGAACAAATTTCCGTATGCGGCTCGGACAAAGATGGGGGCTGGATTGGCTCGGAAAACGAAAAGGAAATTTATACGAAAAATTTAGAGTCAATTTGGATAACTGATATGTATCTATCAGAAAAAGATATGGCCGATCGGCTGCTTTCCGATCCCAATTGTCCAGCACATGAATACTACAGCAAATTATTGCGGCAAGGCGACAGTTCCGTATTGCATAATTCTCTTGTCGAATATCGCCAAAATGAAAAATTGGCTGATTTAATTCCCCAATCAAAGATACAAGAACTTGATCCGGACAGCGATATTTCCAAAAAACCGTTCGGGGAAGTATAAAATTTGTTCGACTGAGGAGGGTCATAACTATATCTAACAAAAATCTCCGAGATCCCTTATAATGCTGCAAATTACCCCTGGGTGATTCACCAAAAAAAGATTAAAGCGTCTTCATGCTTAGTTTAAATACCCCTATTGAATCTATTTCAAAGCTCCAAAAGCCGCAAATTGCGGCTTTAAAAAAACTTGGGCTACTGAATGTCCAAGATTTGCTTTTGCATTTCCCCTATCGGTATTTGGATTTTTCCCAGGTTAAACAAATTAAAGATTTAAAACCCGACGAACCGGCCAGCATTAAAGTGACAATAAAAAGCATTAGCAGCCGGTTTTCTTTTAGAGGCCGAATGTCACTTGCCGAGGCTGTTGTCAGCGACGATACCGGATCCATAAAAATAATCTGGTTTAACCAGCCGTACTTGGCCAAAAGTTTAAGTCCGGGCGAGGAAATATTTTTGGCCGGCACGCCCGAGTATTATAATTTTAAGCTTCAGCTGACAAACCCGATATATGAAAAAGCTTCGGACTTCCCCATTCACACATCCAGACTGGTGCCAATATACCACTTAAAAGACGGCATTTACCCAAAAACTTTTAGAAACCTGGTTGCCGAGGCCTTACCTCTTGTAGATGAGTTAGCTGAAACTCTGCCAAAAGATATTTTAGAAAATCAGAAACTACCAAATTTAAGCGACACTGTAAGATATTCCCATTTTCCCAACGGACAAATCCAGGTTGAAACGGCAAGAAAACGCCTGGCTTTTGAAGAAATATTCATTAACCAGCTTTTGGCGCAAAAGCATAAAATAGAGATTGCCAAAAGAAAATCTTTCGCCATAAAATTTGACGATAATTTGATAAAGACTTTTATTGCCAGCCTGCCGTTTGTTTTAACGGCAGAACAAAAAAAATCCACTTGGCAGATATTACAGGACCTGGAAAAATCCACCCCAATGAATCGCCTACTCGAAGGAGATGTAGGAAGCGGCAAAACACTCGTTGCGCTTATTGCAGCTCTTCAGTGCGCAGCCGACGGCTATCAAGTTGCCCTGCTTGCGCCCACGGAAATTTTAGCTCATCAGCACTTTGAAACCGCTCGCAAGTATTTATTCGGTTCAAAATTTAAAGTCGGTTTGCTCAGTAATAATTATTCGGTTGTCGACGGTGAAGAAATCAAAAAAACTACGTTAAGCAAACTAATCGCCGAAGGCATGCCGGGAATATACATCGGTACCCACGCCCTTTTACAAAAAAATATTAAATTCAAAAAACTGGCCTTGGTAATAATTGACGAGCAACATCGTTTTGGCGTGGAGCAACGTTCAAATTTAATGAACCTAAAAGGAAAAGTCCCCCACCTGCTGTCATTAAGCGCCACGCCAATCCCCAGAACCCTGCAGCTGGCTTATTACGGCGAATTGGACATTTCCCAAATTAAAGAAAAACCTCTTGGCAGAAAACCAATCACCACCAAGCTTGTTGAAAATCAAAACAGACCAAAGGCATATAAATTTATAGGGGATCAAGTCAAATTAGGCCGACAAATTTTTGTTGTTACCCCGCTAATTGAAGAAAGCGATAAAACCGGGCTAAAATCAGCAAAAAAAGAGCAGGAAAACCTGCAAAAACTTTTTCCCGAGCTTAAAATAGGCCTTCTGCACGGCAAAATGAAGGGAGCCGATAAAGAGGCCATAATGGCGGAATTTCTGGCAAACAGAGTCCAAATTTTGGTTGCTACATCGGTTGTGGAGGTTGGGGTAGACGTGCCCAACGCGAGCGTAATGGTAATTGAAGGCGCGGAGCGTTTTGGCCTTGCCCAGCTCCACCAATTTCGAGGACGCGTGGGCCGGGCAGAGCACCAAAGCTTTTGTTTTTTATTCAGCGATAACCAAAATCCGGAAACTACTGCCCGCCTTCAGGCGTTTACCAAAACCGGGGACGGTTTTGCTCTGGCAGAGCTTGATTTAAAACAGCGGGGCTTTGGTGAACTTTATGGAGCGAGCCAGTCCGGCTGGAATTTTAAATATTTTAATCCGAGCTACATTGCTTTAATTCAGCCAGCGCGGCAGGAAGCAATAAAAATTTTACAAATAGATTTTAATCTAAATAATTATCCGATTTTAAAAGAAAAAATTAAAGACAAGGTTATACATTTTGAGTAAACACTTTGGCCCAGCCCCTTGCATTATCCAATATTTTTTGATATAGTGCTTAAAACATATGAGGAGCTCTTGGCTCTTTTTTATGTCAGTCTGCCAAAGTTTTGGTGGGCAACCGAAGCCGCGGGCTTTGGAAAAGCCGGCAGGAGAGATTATGCAAAGAAGGCACAGGGAAAACGATGCCTTTAAAGAAACACGGGGTCAAGACTCACAGGCAATGATCACAAGCACAAGCTTTTCCCCGCAAAAAACAACAACAGAAAAATCCACCAGCCCTCTGGTGGCAACCGACAAATGCGAAAATGGCTGCGGCAGAAAGATTGGAGAAAACCAAGCCGTAAAAAACTGTCCAAACTGCATAAGGTGCGAACAGGAAATTGCTGAGATAAAAATGGCTCAGCGAGATAAAATGGATAATTTTGTCAGAGTCATTGGCGGAGCGGAAGGTAAACGCATTGTTCTGCCCCACACTACCCTGACAAAAGAGCAGATTGCCGAACTGATAGCCGAAGACGACCCTCGTCCAAAGCGGACGCACTCTGCGGTAATAACGGAGGAACTTAACTAACTTGGAATAATCCAGGAATAGTTCCGGCATCCCCAAAGCCGGTGCGGCCCAAAGCCGATATCTAAATATTCCCGGGTCATTCCACAAGTTTGCCCAAAAGACAGATGAGGGGCTGCCTTAGGGCAAAAGCCGGAACGTGCAAGATAGCGCGTTCCGGTTATTTTTTTCTTTACATTAATTTTCTTTTATTATATAATTCTGCAAGCACCAAGGGGGATTGGCCGATTTTTTATGGCACAATTCTGTCTTAGGTTTTTTGGAATTAATAATGAGAAAAGTTGACACCGTAACTCAGAGAAAACCCATGACTGTGGCAGTTACAGCAACGGGAGACACTAACCCAACCAACCAATTCAATGAGCACAAAATAGCTTTACAAGACAAGGAAAATGAGCTTTGCAAAAGCATTCTCAGTTTTCGCGAGCTCATATTCGTCCACTCAAACCCGGATGCGACAGATGAAGCCCAGGATTCTGCGGATCGCGATATTGCGGTTCGCAATCTGGATCGGGCTTCCAAAACTCTGCAAAACGTGCGCAGCGCGCAGGATCGTCTTGAGGACGGAACCTTCGGGGAATGCCTTCGCTGCGATGAAAAGATAAATCCAAAAAGAATGGCTGCCGTCCCGTGGACAAAGTATTGCATTGACTGCCAAGACTACTTCGACAAAAACCCCGAAGAAGAACAGGTTATCAACTTGGCTGCCGAGGAGTCCCCTGTTTACGCCTAATTAATTGGCCCTAGCTGACAAACACGAAAATGCTTCCGCACAAAGGACAAGCGGTCAAAACCGCATGAGCACCATTTTCAGGTTTGCCAGCCAAGCATTTGTTCAAAGCTCTGCCTTAAAAACACAGTGCAAAGAACATAAAGAACCGACGGAGGCTCAGCCGTCGGTTCTTATTTTAAACTGATTACAAATTTTGAATGGCTTCCTGAAGCGTTCTTACCTGAACAATTTTTATTTTTGTGTCTTTTACATCTGCCCTGCCTTTCGGGCAGATTATTTTTTTAAAACCCAGCTTGGATGCTTCCTTAATTCGCTTTTCCAAATTCGGCACATAGCGGACTTCGCCGGAAAGTCCCAGCTCCCCTATTATTACCGTATCAACAATAACAATTTCTTTTAAGCTGGAGACAATGGCCGCGGCCACGGCCAAATCGGCCGCGGGTTCGTCAATTTTTATTCCACCCACAACGTTTACGTAAATATCCTGATTGTTTAAATTTATTCCCGCGCGCTTGGCTAAAATTGCCGCCAGCAATTGGAGCCTATTGTTATCAAAACCCGCTGTGGTGCGTTTTGGATAGCCAAAATTAGTGATTGAAGTTAAGGCTTGAATTTCCAAAAGCAAAGCCCGGCTGCCCTCCATAACAGAGGTAATTGCATTGCCCGAAGCTTTAATACTCTCCTCGCCCAAAAACAGCTGGGAAGGATTTTTTACTTCCACCAAACCCTGATGAACCATTTCAAAAACCCCGACTTCATTGGTCGTACCAAAACGGTTTTTTACGCAGCGCAAAATTCTGAAAGTGGCGAATTTTTCTCCTTCCAAATAAAGCACGGTGTCCACCATGTGCTCCAGCGTTTTTGGGCCGGCTAAATAGCCCTCTTTAGTCACGTGGCCGACAATAATAAAAGAAATGTGGTTTTGCTTGGCCAGGCGCATTATTTTTTGAACCGCATTGGTCACCTGAGCAACTCCGCCGGCAACGCCGGAAGCGCTTTCGCTGTACATAGTCTGAATGGAATCTATAATCGCCAGTTTAGGATGCTGAGCTTCCACGGTCGCCAAAACAGTCTCCAAATCGGTTTCCGCCAAAACATTAATTTCATGGCTTTTGCTTATTCTGCCCGCTCTAAGTTTTATTTGCTGAACGGATTCTTCTCCGGACACGTATAAAACATCTTCCGGTAAATTCATGGAAAGTTGGAGTGCCAAAGTGGACTTACCTATGCCCGGGTCGCCTCCCAGTAAAATTAAGCTCCCGGGAACCATGCCCCCGCCGACAACCTCGTCAAATTCCCCTATCCCGCTGATTATTCTGGGACTCTTGCTTACGTCCACTGAACTTAAATTCGTTGGCGCCGTAAGCTTACCCAAAGATTGTTTGGAACTTACGGATTTATGTTCTTCCAAGGTATTCCACTGGCCGCAGCTGGGGCATTTACCCTGCCAGCGCGGGCTTTGATATTGGCAATTGTTGCAAACAAAAACAAGTTGGGATTTAGGCATAAAGACTAATGACAAAAATTAAAAAAATGACAAAATTGACATAAATGCTGGGGCAAACTGCAGTATATTTTTGTCATTTACGTCGTTTTTGTCATTTTTATTTATTTCTTTTATGGTTGTGTTGATTGGCTAAGGTCTATATAATACAACCCGCCGTTCTGGGCATTTTTAAAAAATAATTTATCGTCTGTGGAATTTAAAAACAAATTTCTGCCGTCAACGGTAGCGGTATTGTCCGGCACCAGCTGTTTTTGAGCCAAGGTGGAAATATCAAGCCGGTAAAAATTATCGTTGGTTAATACATTGGCTCCCGGCGTACCGGAATTCGGAACTGCCGCATAAATTGCAGCACTGTTATTATCCCAAACCGTCTTATCAACTGTTGTCATAAAACCCAAATTTTTTACTTCTCCGGAAGTTAAATTATAAACCCAGAGCTGATTAGCCTGCGTGCTCGGATCTTTTTTATTAAACAAAAATTTCTGTCCGTCCGGACTCCACAGCACTCCGGAATTTTGTCCTTTTTTTACCAGGCCGGTCCAAACCTTTCCGTCTATGGTAACGGAATTGATGGCATTGTCAGCCGCAGTGCTGTTGGTTTCGTAGTATAATATTTGCTGACCGTCCGGAGAAACATGAATACTGTCATCGCTCTCCCACATGTTGGCAATTGTTTTATAATTGGACGCATCCGGATTGGATAAATTTAAAGTCGCTTTATTGTTAGCATCCAGCCAGACGTAGGCAATTTGGGTTCCGCTCGGCATCCAATCTACCGATTCTATCTGCTGGGGCAAATCAACATAGCTGTTGGCTTGACTGTTAAAGTAACTCCAAGTGGTCTTTCCCGAACTGTCCGTAACTTGAGCAATAAAATCGTTGCCCTTTTGCGGCCACAAAATTTTTACAATGTTCGGCTTAACCGGAATATCCAATTTCTTTTTACCGGACAAGAGCAAACCGGCTCCGCTGTTTTGCAGCGATGCCTGGTATAAGCCGCCCTGATTGTCAAAATAAGTAATGCCCGAGCCGTTGTAAAACAAAGCCGGAGAAATTACCAAATCGCTGGACAGCTGAACTATACCCGCGGCGGGGATGTTTGCAACCGGAGTTGTGCTTGCCGTTGTATCTGTTGACGGCGTAGTGGTGGCTGCCGGGGAAGGACTAACGGCAACTGAAGGACTTTTTGAAGCATATTTGGAATAAATCAAAAACCCCAAAGTTCCCACAATTAATAAAAAAATTACCCCTAAAATTGCAATAGCTTTTTTATTCATAATTTTATTTTGATTTCAATTATAATGTTCTATTTTATAAAAATATTATATCACAAAACCATTATAAACCCAAGCGCTAAAGCAACGCCAAAGGTGCTCTTTGGCAAAAAGGTTATTCTTAGGCCAAAGAGCACCTTTGACCGATTTTATTGGACATCCACTGAAGCGGGAACCGTTAATTTACAGGTATTACTGCTGCGTCGGACTTATTTGCAAATCACTAACAAGCCAACTCTGACCGTAGCTCTGCAGGGTTAAAACTTCAGTCGAATTTTGAGTTTGAGGCACTACAGAACTCCTGGTAAGAATTTCGTTTTGATTATTAAAACTTTTGATTATCTTTACCTGAATTGTTACTACCACGGTATTAGGATTTGGATATTCATAGGAAAATGTCGAAAAATCCGGCTCTGAATTCTGGCTATAACCAATGGGAACCGAAGACTGCAGCCCATTAACTGTGTCCAGCGTCTCCTGCTGCATATTCTGAGTCTCGTAATCACCCAAGGCCGTCAGATTATTAAAATCCCCGTAACTGTAATTATTATATAAAGTTAAAAAGTTTTTAACAAACTCTCTAACCCCTGCCTCCTCTTGCTGGCTTAACTGTAAAATCGATGTCGTTGTCGTCGCAGTTTGCGCCTGTCCCTGATTCAAAGTTGAATTGTTTTGCGGCTTAGACAAACCGGCCGCTATGGCGTATATCACGCCCAAAGCTATAAAAAATCCGGCCACATACAAAATGATTCTATATTTTTTTTCCATAAACCACTTTTATTAATAATTCCCGCTTGTTCCGCCGCCGCCGCTATCACCGCCTCCGAATTGAGAAGTTCCGCTTGCTTTGCATAAATTATATAAAGCTATTCTATCAGCCACCAGCTGTGATTGCACATTGCTGGCGCCAACGTAATCGCCAAAAGCAGAAGGTAAATCACCATTATGTTTGGCCAAATTATCACTAAACACGTGAGCGGTCAAATCCAAACTAATATTCGGGTCCAAAAAATCCTGAACCGTATGATAAGAATTCTCCACGTTACGGCTTGGTACATCTGCCGGCTGCCACGTCATGTAACCACTGTTGCCTTTGGGAAAAATAGTCCACTGGGTCAAACCTATCCCGTAAGAACACTCCCCCCAATTAAATTGATAATCGCTACTATAAGTTTTTCGTTTGTCGGGGCAAGCGGCTGCGTTTTTATTGGCAGCGCAGTCGCAGCCAATAGCATTAGCGTTGCCACCACTCTCTTTTTGCACTACCACGCGCAGAATGCAGGCATCAATGCTGTATTTCTGCGCGCTGGCATTAATCTGGCTGGTCCATTGCGCGGTGCCGGTTAAGGAGCCAGGAACATTATTACTTGCCTGATAGCCTCCGGACGAGGTCAAGGAACTAAGCGTTCCGCCAATAAAACTTTGATTCAACGCCTTACACACATCGCTGTAGCCCAGCCCTCCAATAACCGAAAGCTTGTAATTTGTTGCGCTGCTGAATGTCTGCCCCAAAGGATACGTACAACCAGCGTATAAAACTATTCCCAATAGAACTATCACAGAAAGTATTAAACCTATCACCACGGCATTCATGGCCGCAATATTGGCTTTTACCCCACCGCTAAATTTAATATGTTCACTAATTTCATCGGCATCATATTCTTTGCCCACAATAATTTTGGAAATTAAAACATTGTTTATAGCTCTTCGTATTAAAGCTTTTTTAAAGGCCCACAAGAAATCCCCGACAATGGCGCCTAAAAGAACCGACGTGCCAATACTCGGAACTGCCAAAGCCCATACCCAAATGGCCGCATCGGTTAGCAGTCCGTTAAGATACGGGTTGATTAAATCGGCCGCTTCCTTTATCAGCTTTTCTTTTTCGGCTTTGGTATCTTTCCCCTGTTTTGGCGCGTTGCCGGTGTCTTCGTCTTTATCATCATCCTGGCCGTCATTGTCATCGTCTTTATTATCTTCATCCTTCCCATCGCCAGATCCGTCTTTTGATTTATTTTTTTTCTCTTCTGTCTGACCGCTATCATTTGAAGAGTCCCCGGAAGGAGAACCTGACGAGCCAGATTCATCGCCGGGTTTTTTTTCACCTGCCTCATCGGATTTTTCTTCTCCGCTTCCCGTGCCGGAATCTTTTGAATTTCCAGCAGGCGAAATACCATCCACAGACCCGGCATTTCCCGGAGCGGCATTTCTTGCAGGAGCAATTTTTTCTCCCTCACCTGGTTTTTTTTTGTCCGACTGATTGGGTAAATTTTTATCCCCGCCCGGAACCAAGCCCGCTCCGCGAAGCTTTGCGTCGTTTTCTTTTAATTTTTCCAAGCCTTCCGGCTCCTGTGCTTTGCCTTTTGCACTGTCGCCTTCTTTTTTTAAATCCGCCGCACCGGGCTCTTTTTTTGCCGATGCCAATGGAGCGGTGGATGACTTTTCAGAACCGGCTTTTTTCTCTTCGCCTTTTTCGGGAGCTTTTTCCCCGGCTTCTTTTTCTTTATTGCTACCCGGCAAAGGGCCAGACGCAGGAGCTGCGCCCGATTCTTGGCCGGGCTCTTCACTTTCTCCGGATTGCGCCGAACTTTCTTCACCAAAAGACGGAGCAGACTCCGCAGGAGGCTGAGTAGCCGCACTGGAGCTTTGTCCTGCCTGCGCAGATGAATCGGAATTCACATTGGCAGTCCCTGCCCCCGCAGTAGATGGCGAAGAACCGGAAGAAGGCGCTGCGGCTTGATTTTGTACCGCAGCTGCCGCAGCAGTCACACCCGTGGGCTGGCCGGCTCCTCCCTGACTCAAATTTTTTATAACGCCATTTAACGAACTCTTAGCCTCCGGACTCAAATTGGAAGTATTGCCCTGCGACAAAGCCTGTGAAATTTCGCCCCTAACTTTGGCATTTGCCACCAATCCCGGATTTTTATCCAAATGCTCGCCAATAGTTTGCAAATTTTGTTTTATGGTTGCGCTGCCTAAGCCACTTGCTTTTGTGCTAACAGTAGCCGAACCGCTAGCAGTGGTTGTACCGCTAACTTCAGCTGTAGAGCCCGCACTTCCTGAAACTTCCGCTTGCGCTGTTGTTTTTGATTCCCCGCTTACGGTTGTTTGAGAGCTTGCCTGAGTTTGCCCGCTAACCTTTGTTTGAGTTTGCGTTTGCGCAGATACCTCAGCCGACGCATTTACAGAACCTCCGCCGGAAACAGTCTGAGAAACTCCTACTTGCTGGCCAACAACATTTAAAGCCTCGGACACTTGGCCGGAAACATTACCGGTCTGAACTCCCGACACCACACTCTGCAGCGCGGCCAAACCAACTGTACTTAATTCGCCAATGGCGCCCGTTGCCAATGCCGAAAGAACCTCGTCTCTCACAGAAGAATCTGCGATTAAGCCGGGATTTTTATCTATATATTCACCAACAACGTTGTTTGATTGTATTATGCCTTCCGCACTAATTTCACTTTGCTCGTTTAAATTTTCTTCTTCGGGCAAATTTTCACTGTCATCATAGTCATCGTCGCTTCCCCTACCCCAAACTTCCGCCGGCTCGGTAAAATTTGCTTCTTTGGGAGAGAACCTTTCGCCATTTGCCTTGCCGATTGCTTCCCTTATGGTAGCTAAATCATCTTTATCAATCTTAAATTGTTTTTTTACAGTACCAAGTTTTAAAACTTCTTCCAGTCCCGCTGAATCGCCCAAATCCTTTGCCTGCTCGATAAACTCTTGTATCGATTTTTTGTCGCCGGACTTTAAGGCATTAATTAAACTGTTTTTATTTTGATTTCTTAATACCTTCTTTGGAGTAAAAGTTTTAATAATGGCGTCGACCATCGTTTCCGTGGCACCCATTACAGCTCCGGTTGGCCCAACAGCGGAACTGCCTGCCGCTCCGGTAACTTTTGCCCCTCCCGTTTCCTCAGCTTTGACTGAGGCACCCTGTCCCCCATTGGCTTGTTCTTCCTTCTTAGTCTTATAAACCAAATAAGGCCTAATAGTGCCGCTGGCCGCGGGATTACTGGTACTGAATAATTGAATCGGGATAGTCTGGCCGTCGGTAAGATTGCTGAAATTTGGAATCAAAAAACTGATGGATTCGCTGTCTTTATAGGCTTTATGGAATTCAACCGGACTGAATTGTTTGTTGTCGACAATTAAACAAACCCGATCATAAACATTTAAGCTCAGTCCTTCAATAACAACTTTTTGTCGCGCGGCAGCCTGTCTGGTTATATTATATACGGCAATCCGGTTTCTTCCGGCAACAAATCCTGTTTTATCCAATAAGATGGTTCGCAAACTTCCGCCAAAACTTTTTGGTGTTTTTCCATCATCAGAATCCGGCCCCGAAGTCTCCGGCTGGTCGGCTAAGCCTGTACTTAATTGTGTTTTTTCGTCATCGGGCATAAAACATCTTAACTACAAATAATAACCATAACTATAACAGGTGGCTGCTAATGTTATGGTTACCGTTATGATTATCGTTATTATTAATTCAACTTCTCCTGGCTGTCCTGAATTTCCAAAAGCTGCTTGGGGTCAGTGGTAATAATTTGGTCTTCCACATAAGAAGCATAAATTTTAATGGCCGCGTGCTTAAGGCCGGCAAAGAAAATTCCTTCCCCGACTTCGCTTTCCAGGAGCAGATATTTTTCTCCTTCGGTTAAAAAGAAGGTTTCCGCAATTACGTTAATGGCCGCCGGACTTTGTTTAAGGAGCAGCTGAATGGAGGAGTTGGTTACAATCGGCTTGCCGTAAGGACTGGCCAAAAAATCCGCCACGTCCTGGGTTATGGTTGTTAGGCCCAAGTAATATTTACGCGCGCGTTTGGCAATGCCGAACAAGAACCTGGCGGAATCTTCGTGCTGCATTAAAATCCAGGCTTCATCCACGGCCAAAATTCTTTTCTTTAATTCCGAACGCACAATGTTCCAAATATAATTAAGGATAATATACATGGCAATAGGCCTTAGTTCTTCTTCCAAATCGCGAATAGAAAACACCACCAATTGATTGTTCAAAATAACATTGGTCGGCTGGTTAAGCAGGCCGGCAAAAGTCCCTTCGGTAAATTTCTGCAAACGCTGGGCCAAACCTTCAGCGCCAACCATGCCGTTTAAAATTTCTATCAAATCGTTCATGGTCGGATATTCCACGCCTTTAAAATCTTCCAGCTCCGCCGTAATATCTTTTTTGGCGTAAGTTTGCCATATGGCCTTATCCATCAGAGCCTCTTCCGTGGGATTCAGCTTGCCCAGCATCAGACTAAAAAGTCCAAGCAAATTAATAACCGAACTTCTTAAAACATCCGCGTTGCTTTCGCCTTCCACGGCAGCCGGCAAATCAAAAGGGTTAATGCGGGACGGTGAGTTTAGAGACACGCTTAAATAAGTTCCGCCCACGGCCGAAGCCAAATGTTGATATTCATTTTCCGGGTCAACGATAATTACATCTGCCCCAACCATTAGCGAACGCAGAACTTCCAATTTTACGGCATAAGATTTCCCCGCGCCGGATTTGGCAAAAACCACGGAGTTGGCATTTTCCATGGCAAAGCGGTCAAAAATAATTAGACTATTGTTATGGCGGTTAATGCCGTATAAAATTCCGTCATTGCTGGTTAAATCCGAAGAAACAAAAGGAAAGCAGCTGGAAAGCGGACTGGTATTCATATTGTTCGCCACATCCAGCTCATCCAAACCAAGCGGCAAAGTTGAGTTTAAACCGTTTTGAGCCTGCATTAGGGCTCTTTTGGTAACAATTAATTTTGCGCCCAAAGAACTTTCCAGGGTGGAAGAAAATTTATCCAACTCCTTTAAGTCCGCGGCATAAATTGTAAAATATAAGGCAAAGCGGAAATATTTTTCCGTTCCCTGCATTAAATTGTCGCGCAAGCTTTCCACATCCTGATAAGCGGTTTCCAGCATTGGGTCGCGCACCTGCCCTTTTTCCTTATTTATGGACATTTGCGAACCAAGCTCCCCGACTTTGGATTTCAATTTTTTTAATATTTCCGCCGAATCTATCGGGTAAATAAACATGGACAAATCCAAAGCGCCGTCGGCCTGGATAATAAAAGACAACCAATTGGAAGACAAAAATCTCGGGTAAGCCAAAACGAAAAAGCTTCTGGCAAATTTGCCGTTAAGCTCAAAATGAGAGCTCTCAAACTTAAGCCCGGCCGGAGCTATTAAATCTTTTAAGGTGGTTATACCCTCTTTATAGGTTTTTTCCAAATCACCCAAAGAAGAACTCAGCTGTTGTTCTTTTTCCCGTTCGCCGAGTTCTTCTTTTCTAAGTTTTATTTCGTCTTCGTTCAATTTGCCAAAAATGGACATAGCTTATTCCGATCTACAGATTTTTAGATTTTGCAGATACCTGCAGATGATTAATTTTCAAAATTCGCTGGGGTTTTAAAAATTTTGCTCTAAAATTAACTAATATTCCTAATTTTAAATTCGCTTGATGTAAATATCTTTGCACTTGTTCAAAATCATCTTTTTGCAAAAATGGCTTGGCTTTAAACTCAACAACTATTAAGTCCCAAAGTATGAAATCCGGCCTATCTAAGGTGTCACCCATGCTTAATTCTCTTGAAAAAGGGATTAGATTGAGGCTAAACTTTTCTTCCGCCTTATCACAATACTGTTTTTCTTTTGCAAATCTTCCCAACTCATTGTGTATTGAAAAAAGAATTCCCCTTAATTTATAGGTTTCATCGCCGTATAAAAATTCCTCTTGATTAATCATAAAACTTAATTGTTTAAATCTGTAGTTATCTGTAAAATCCGTTCATCTGTATATCGGAATTAAATCTCTTAAATCTTTTAAATCCTGTCATTCTTGTCAATTCCATTGGTCAGCTACGCTACTTTTATGTCCTTCAGTTGCCCCGGATCTATTAGCGGACCCGCGTCAAAATTGTAGGAATTGTAATACAGCTGAATAATTTCTTCCGTTTTCAGCCTTTGACCGCGAACGCCCACGCTGGACAAATTTGCCGTAACCGAAACCACCCGATTGTCCAATTTTTCTTTGGCCTTTTCAAAGTTCTCAATTCTTTCCGTAACCTGCTTTTCTTTGCCATGCCCAAAAAAACTGCTCATAAAACCCGGGGTGGCCGGAAAAATACTTTCGCCAAGCGGCACAATCACGTAAAAATTCTTATTCATAATGCTGGCGTTTTCAATAAGGCGGGAAATAAATTCCGTATATTCCACGGTTTGCACGCGTAAAAGTTCGTTGGTTTGTTTTTCCGCCAAATGTTTAAGCTTTTCCAAATAGCCGCCAATTTCCATTTTTCGGCTCTGCATTAAAATTTGAATGGGAAATTCCAAAGAATTAAGAAAACGCTGAAAACTAAAAATTATGGAATTCTGCTCGTCCTGGCTCTTTAAATCAAAATTGGTGCTGGACACGGCAATTATGGCACGCAAAGTTCCGTCATCCATTACCACTACATCGTTTTTAATTTCGGAAATTCTTAAAAAGCTTTGGGTGTTTTTACCAACCGGCTTTTTTTTGTTTTGCATTTCTAGTTGCATAAAATTTTTAACTCTTTTTATTTAAAGTTTAGTCGCCTACCGATTGAAAACGGTCTTTAAGGAAAATAAAAACGCTGATTTTTTTGTTCCCGGAAGACCGTCTTCAAGGGACTTTATCCGCTTGCAAGCTTACCCTACTTCATCTTACTCGCCACATCCTCTTCCGCCATGGCTGTTTTTTTAAGGAGTTCCTGAACCTGTTTTAAATGGGTTTGCGTGTCTTCCACAATTTTTGGCGCTTCCGCTTTAGCGGCCTGGGCAACCTGCATATCTTTAAGAGTTTCCGTGGTTTTTAGGTGATTAACTTCCTTATGAAAAACCAAAACTCTGGGGCTGGTAAAATATTTAATAAAATAGCCAATCGCGTTATACATGGGCCTGCCGTTAGGCTGATAAAAAGCCAAACCCAAAGCCGGCAAACCGAATATTAGTGCCATAAACACCAGCACTACAATGCTTTTTGAAGCGGAATAGCCTAAAAACACGACCACTCCGGCCCCAAAAATAATGCCGAACTGTTTTATGGTTAAAGGTCCGATTATCTTATCTTCCACATCGGTGAATTGTGGAACTGGAAATTGCATATACTTAATTATAACACAGATTAATTGAACAAAATTAATTATCTTAATACTTATACATTCTGGATGCCTAATCTAAAAACTGTCATCATAAATTCTTTGCCACACTTTTACAATCCTGCAGCCAACAATTTTATTTAATCTTGGTCAATTTTACTTAATTTTATTTAATCTTCTATCCTGCCTGAATTTGCCGCAGTAAATCGGTCATATTCTCAAACTGCTTTCGGCTAAGATAAATTTGACCGCTTTGTCCCGGTTCCAAATTTTCAAAATCGGTCTGCTGAGTCAGCAATTGAACCCCGGTTTGAATATAATATTTATAAGCCGGGCTTTTTTCAATATTAAAAATTACTTCATGGTAGCTGAATTTATTTATAAGTTTTTTTATTCCAAAAATA
>CAIWKW010000031.1 GCA_903913365.1 Candidatus Doudnabacteria bacterium
CATCAAAAATCGCGCACTTCTTAATGGGCGATAGGGTTGCTATACGGCCAGTACCAATTCTTTCACCCATGAAAAATCGCTTGAAAATGGGGTGTTTTAAGAAATTTTCTTTTTTTTCATGTAGCAAAAATAAAGCCGGGGAAAGCAGGAGTAAATTGAATAGCAATTTAGCTATTGAGAGAAGGTGCGGCGAAAGAATATCGCGGGCAGCTCGATGCACGTCTGGCAAGTAACTAGCAAAGACCCCTCCAGAAAGCATATTTACACCCACATCTGCATTAAAAAAATTGGCACAAATCCAAATAAAGCTAATGTAACCAATAATTTCCATAATCAAAAGTCGATTTTTCTCCCTAAGGTACAAACAGGCTAGGGCAAAGAACGGTGTCACAATAATTAGCCACTGAGGATGCCAGCGGACCAATAGAAACATGAGGCAATAAGCAAATAAAGAGCAAAAAATAGCATCTTTAGGCCACTCTCTAGTTTCCAACGTCAATGTACCCCTTTTAAAGTAAGCAAAAAGACAAATCGCTAAATAGGCGAAGCCTACCAAGACAGCGATTCCGCGATGGGTAGCCTCTGACCCTTTGCTCATAGCTAACGAGAAGATGTGCGAACTAAAGACCTCGCTCTGCCAATACATGGCAATTTGCAGCAGGGTGACTAAAAGCCCAAGAATCATATAACCGACCAAATAAATCAGTCTTTTTTCAATCAACAGGACCAGGGGGGCATAAATGAGGACTGCAAAGTATTTCAATGAAATGGCTACTGAAAACAACAAGGCAAATCGAATGAATTCCTTTCGAAAATAAAAATATAGGCCTAACAAGGAAAAAAACACACCAACCACGTCGTATTGACTAAAGATAAACACAGCAAAAATAGCAAATGGAGAGGTGGCAAACAAGATAGAAGGATTAGCGCTAAAAGGGATTTTTTGTACTTCAAGTAGCCAAACAATTTTCTGGACAATAACAATGGATCCGAAAAAGAATGCCACCAACATCAATTTTGACCAAATCATCTCAACTGGCGTTGTAATCATCCAGCTGTGACTGGTTATGTCCGGCAATAAATTCAATAGCTTTAGTGGGATATTCCACACAGCAAAAAATACATACAACAAAGGTAGATAATCGTTACGAACAAAATAAACCTTGTTATAGTCATAAAAATCAAAAAAATGCCCATTGAGGTAGGCATATGATGAGGCGTAGGTATGCGTTAAATCACTTTGCTTAAAAAGCAAAAAACAAAGCGTCAAAGAAAAGACATATATGAGAAGCCTAAATTTTGATGTTTTTATCATTTATTGACGAATGAAGAAGGTTTTCGGATATTTGAATTGATGTGAGGGACTATGACACAACTCAAGACTAAACAAAACCCCACAGCCAAAACTAAAGCTTTAACGCCACTTGAATAGAGCTATGAAATACACGACATTAAAAATATTAATGAGTAAATTAAAGGGGCTCACGCTTAAGGAATCCATTACCGGCCTATCTGAGAGCAAAACGCCTTTCCTGCCCATTCCCATTTTCGATCTTAAGCAAGTCCAAATTCCACGCCTAGGCTCTCGTGTAGAGCTACACTCCTTTGCCTTTGGGGAGAGCGCCGATCCTAGCAATCCGTCTTTTGCCACGATTGCCCTAGAAAACAATGTCGGCCACCATTACACCCACCACTTTTTGGGCGACATGCGGGGCAGTCTGAAACAACAGGGTTCCAAGCCCACCGTTGTGATAGACGAGCCTGCATTGCTATTGCCCTACTACACCTCCCACTTTGGTCACTTCACGGGGGATTGCTTGGGGGCCATCATCGCCTTATCCAGGCTTGCTCCCACCGAAAATCGCAAACTATTCTTTATTGCACCCAATCAATATGATGAGATTATCAACCGATATGGCAAGCAATCGCGCTTACGAAAAATCAACTCACAGCTAGCTTTTACACATAATGTCATTTTTTCTAACGCC
>CAIWKW010000032.1 GCA_903913365.1 Candidatus Doudnabacteria bacterium
GTGATTATATCTTTTTTTGACTATTTAAACAAATTAGACTTATGCGGTATGTCGAGTACTGCCCCAATCTTTCAATCATAAATCATTCAATCTTTAAATTAAAAAAGCCCCATTTGTTTTGGTTTTCTTAAAAGCGTACTTCTTTCTTTTTCGGTAAAAATATGAACTTTGCCGAACACTCCGTCATAACCGTCATCCAAGTTTACATTTCCTTCCCTAACCCGGATAATTGCTTCGGCAATTTCCCTGGAAGAGATACCGGCTATTTGTTCCCTGGTTAAATCCAGCAAAATTTCAAATTCATTGGTCTTATGCACATCTGAACGTTTTTTTTCTTCCACTGACGAGCTTATTTGCTTATCTGCTGATTTGCTTACTTGTGCCCCCACCATCTTTTCGTAAACTTCCAAAACCCGCTTGCTGCCCGTGCCCACATTAAAAGTATCGGCAATTATTTCTTCCAGAGGGATAACGCTTTTAAACGGGATGGCGTTTTTCGGCACAAAGCCGAATTCTCTGTCCGCCAATTTTGCCACGCGATTTAAAACTCCAACTAGCAGTTTTTTCCCGCACACCGGACAAATACCCGCCAAAGCTTTGGTTTTTTCCGGTCCGCAGGAAAACTTGCAATCCGCGTGGCCATCCATATGGTATTTCCCCTCTTCGGGAAAAAATTCAATGGTAAATAAAAATTCTTTAGGGTTCTTATTTTTTATCGCGCTGATAATTTTGTTGTATGACAAATCCTTTTCCGCAATTTCAAAAGCATTGGCTTCGCGCCCTATCTTACGCAAAGAGTGGGCGTCGGAATTGGACACCAGGGTATATTTATCCAAACCGGAAATTTGCCAGTTCATTTTTGGGTCACTGGACAGCCCTGTTTCTATGGCATAAATATGCTTGGCCTGCTGACCAAAGGCTTCTTCTATGGAATCAAACCCGGACAAGGAGCCAAACGCGCCAAAATGCGGAGTCCAAACATGAGCCGGCACAATAAAATTTCTTTTATCGGCCTCAAGAGCAATTTTTACCAAATCGTCGCAATGAATTCCGGTAATGGGGCGGCCGTCGGATTTTAAATTCGCCCCCACTGCTTCCAGCCCCGCTATAAATTTATCAGCTGCCGCAAAATTCGGGGCAAACACGCAAGTATGCTGGCGCCTAAGCTTTTCCCCCTGTTTGTAAATGGAGGAGATTTCCGAGGTAAGCAGGAAATATGCCTTGGCCGATTTATCCTTAAGCTGATAAAGCCCGGGTTTTGTTTCTTTCAAAGCTTCTTTAAGCTCCTTTAGCCACTTGGGATGCGTAAAATCCCCCGTACCAATAACCTGTATGCCCTTTTTATCGGCCCAAAGGCCGATGCTGTAAGGATTTAAGTCCTGCGAGCAAGCCCGTGAATATTTACTATGGATTTGTAAATCGGCAATTATTCTCATAAAACTTTACTAATTACTAATAGATACTAATATACTAATGCTAACTTTTGTCCTTTTGGGAGAATTTTCCTATTAGTATATTGGTACAAATTCGTACTTAGTAAAGTACTACCATTATATCACTTTTCCCTATATAATATAGGTATGAATACCAATAATTTATATTTAAAAACCGCAATCGCTGCGGCGAGAACTTCCGGCAAATTATTTAACAAATATTTTGGGCATCCCAAATTAGTTATAAACAAAAATGGCAACCCCAGAGATTTTGTCACCGAGATTGACAAAAAAATCGAAACTCAAATTAGAAAAAAATTAAAACAAAAATTTCCTGAGAGTAAATTTATCGGCGAGGAA
>CAIWKW010000033.1 GCA_903913365.1 Candidatus Doudnabacteria bacterium
AACAAAGGCGTACATAAGGCATTAAATAAATTTAGGATTTTTGGGTTAAAGGTTAGCCGTAATAACACCAAAACAGTTTGGATTTTAAAATGCGATATTAGGAAATTTTTTGCCAATATAGACCATGAAATTTTAATGAAAATTTTAGACGGATATATACCGGACAAAAATATTATCTGGCTGCTGTGGCGAATAGTTGAAAGTTTTAGCGCAAGCCAACTCGGTGTCATTGCGAACCCGAGGGTAGCCGAGGGTGAAGCAATCTTATCCCACGATAAGATTGCTTCGTCGCCAGTTAAAGCCCTGGCTCCACGCAATGACAGGGTTGGAAAAGGTCTGCCACTTGGGAACCTTACCTCCCAGCTATTTTGCAACATTTATTTGAATGAGTTTGATCAGTATGTTAAACATCGGCTAAAGCAAAAATATTACATCCGCTACGCCGATGATTTTGTATTTTTTTTAAGAAATAAAACGGAACTTTTAAATATAATTCCGCAAATTTCCATGTTCCTTAAACGGCAGCTAAAATTGCAGTTGCATCCAAACAAACTTTTTATTAAAACCCTGGCCTCGGGCGTGGACTTTTTAGGCTGGGTACATTTTCCTTATCACCGCGTGCTGCGGAGCGTGACCAAACGGCGAATGCTTAAAAGGATAAAGGACCGACCAAGCAATCCGACTCTCCAATCCTATTTAGGCCTAATTTGCCACGGTAGTACCTTTGGACTTAAACAAGCAATGTTAAATTTGTATGGTCTGTGGACACAAATGTATTAGAATTTTACTGCAAAAAACTTAGATGCACACTAAACGCACAAATATCTCTTAATTAATATCAATCAGCTACACAAGTGTGCGGCCGCACACTTGTGTAGCTAACTTATAAATTTTAACCGTTTCCTAAAATTATAATCTCAACTTTAATTAAAAATTTGACAGAAAGGCTCTATTTATGCTATATTTGGTATATCTTCCCGGGGATTTTCGGGGATTTTTATTTGAAGCTACACAAACTACAGAAGCAAGACACTACGGATGACTACAAAAAACTCCGCAGATATCTGTAGGCATCTGTAGATTAGTATTTATCTGTAATTCTTGTAGGTAGACTTATGAAAAGAGACAACATCAGAAACATCGCCATAATCGCCCACGTTGACCACGGCAAAACCACGCTCGTGGATGCCATGCTTAAGCAAACCCATACCGTAAAGGACAATGCCGATACGAAAGATTTGATTATGGACAGCATGGACCTTGAACGCGAACGCGGCATTACCATTCGGGCGAAAAACGCTTCGCTTGTTTACAATGGCACGAAAATAAATATTGTAGACACTCCCGGACACGCGGATTTTGGCGGGGAAGTTGAGCGCACTTTAAGGATGGCCGACGGCGTACTTCTGCTTGTTGATGCCAAAGAAGGCCCCATGCCCCAAACCAAATTCGTTTTGAAAAAAGCTTTGGAACTCGGCCTTAAAGCCATTGTGGTTATTAACAAAATAGACAAGCCCGATGCTCAGACCGAAGAGACCATAAATAAAACATTTGATTTATTCGTTAAACTTGATGCCAAAGATCATCAGCTGGATTTTCAGATTATTTACGCTTCCGGCGTTTTAGGGTTGGCCGATACCAGCTTGGAAAGCCTGCAGAAAAAAATTGCCGAACATCACGAACCGGATGTGGCTCCCCTGTTTGAATCCATACTTAAATTTATTCCCGCTCCCGACGTAAAGCCGGAAGATCCCTTTGCCATGCTGGTACTCGCTTTAATTTACGACAATTACAAAGGCAAAATGGGCATAGGAAAAATAGTTTCCGGCAGCCTGAAAAAAGCCCAAAACATTGTGCGCATAAAACCCGACGGCCAGCGCGAAACCGGCAAAGTTACCAGCCTTCAAATGTATGAAGGTTTAAAACAAATTGACGTGGAAGAAGCCATGGCCGGAGACATTGTGGCCATTGGCGGGTTTGACGATATTTCCATAGGCGAAACCTTGACCGATCCGGTTAGCCCCATTCATTTGGAACCCGTTGAAATTGAACCGCCGACAATTAAAATGACCTTTGGCGTAAACACTTCCCCGTTTGCCGGGCGCGAAGGAAAATTTGTTACATCCAGAAATTTGCGCGACCGCTTATATAAAGAGCTTGAAGTTAACGTGGCCTTAAAGGTACAGCCTTCGGAAGAAGGAGCAGAAAGCTTTTTAGTTAGCGGACGCGGCGAACTTCATCTTGGCGTGTTAATTGAAACCATGCGCAGAGAAGGCTTTGAACTTCAGGTTTCCCAGCCTCAGGTTATTTATCATGAAAAAGACGGCCAAAAAATGGAGCCTTATGAAGTGGTGACCATTGACGTGCCTAACGACTATCAAGGCGCGGTAATTGAAGAAATGGGACGCAGAGGCGGAGAACTCCAGCATATGGACAGTTCCGGCAACGGCGAACTCCATGCCGAATACTTAATCCCCACCCGCGGCTTGATTGGCCTTAAAAATTTGCTTTTGACCAGAACCCGCGGTACCGTTATTTTAAACAATCTTTTTGATTCCTATAAGCCGGTGCACGAAATTGATGCTCATGTTAACGAGCATGGCAGCTTAATTTCCTCCGAAACCGGCCTTAGCAATGCTTATGGCCTTAACAACGCCCAGGAACGCGGAATATTGTTCATTAAGCCTGCTGTGGACGTTTATGAAGGCATGGTGGTAGGTAAAAACGCGCTGGACAACGACATTGAGCTTAATGTTTGTAAAACCAAAAAGCTTACCAACATCCGCTCCTCCGGAACCGACGAAGCCATTATTCTTACTCCTGCACGCGAAATAGATTTGGACTTTGCGCTGGAATTTATTGGTCCCGATGAACTGGTGGAAGTTACTCCAAAGAGCATTCGCATCCGCAAAAAAATATTAGGCGCCACCGAAAGAAAACGTTCCGAAAGAAAATAGCTTATGTAAAACCCCGAGCCAC
>CAIWKW010000034.1 GCA_903913365.1 Candidatus Doudnabacteria bacterium
AAAATTGGGAATTTTTGGCGTATATATTTAACAACGGCGCTTGGTATAATTCAAACGAAGTTTACGAAATTGTTAAACCTTCTGCGGAAGCTTGGCTAAAGAAACATTCCATTGCTGAAATTACGGAACAGTTGGATAATTTCTACAAGCAAAAAAGAAAAATTATTGTTGAGCTGGCAAAAAAGCCTAACATTGACACCGAAGCTAAATTTAAAATTTTGCTTAACATTATTAGGATTGATTGCGTATATATTTGGGTGGCCCATATTTTGGAATATATTTTACTGCCCAAATTAAAAACTGAAACCACTAAATATATTAAAGGCGATGTTAATAAATTTATCGGCGATGCATCCTACCCGACCAAAAAAAATGCTTTAGAACAAATGGAAGAAGAAATTAAGCACGGCGCTGATTTTGCGGCACTGGCAAAAAAATACGGCTGGATGAGAGCGCGCGACGGTTTTGCCAGGCCTTACAATAAAAAAGAAATTGCCGAACATGCTTTGGAAATAAAAAACAAGAAGGGTCACAAGTACCCTGTTATTCCCAAGCCTTTAAAAAAACTGTTTTCTGAAGCCAGGGAATTGGTCTTTTTGCGCACCCAGAGGACCGACGTCTATTACGAACTGATTTTTTTGGCTCGGCCGATAATTAAAGAAATGGCAAAAAAATTCCATATCCCCTTTTCACAGCTAAAATACTATACAGTTCAAAGTTTGGTTAACGGCAAACCTAAAAAATATCCAAAAAACTTTAGCTGCATTGGCTACAAGGATGAATTTGTTTGCTTTGATAAGCCCATTATCAAAGACGAGGTGTTTAATAAATCTTCCGAAATAAAAGGCATAGTTGCCCAAACAGGAATTATTAAAGGCGTAGTTAAGGTTGTTATGAAAGTTCAGGAACTCGGTAAAGTTAAGAAGGGCGATATTTTGGTAACCTATATGACTTCCCCCAACTTTTTACCCGCGATGAAGCTGGCAGCTGGTTTTGTTACGGACGAAGGAGGCCTTACCTGCCACGCGGCCATAGTTGCCCGCGAAATGAAAAAACCTTGCGTTATCGGTACCAAAAACGCCACCAAAATTTTCAAAGATGGTGATATAATAGAAGTGGATGCAAATAAAGGAATTGTTAAAAAAATTAAATAAATACGATTATAATTTTATAACTATATGAAAAACAGGTTCGAATCTGAAACAGGCCAAGAACAAATGGATAAACCATCAAAAGTAATAATGCATTTCTTTCGCCATGCGGAACAGGAAAGAGATCCGAATAAGTCAAACCAGGCCTTTGAGCTTACCAATAAGGGAAGGGGCCAGGCAATTGAAAAAGGAAAAACTATCGGCGCACAAAATCTCAATCAGGCCGTGGCTTTTGGCAGCCCGCGCAAGCGCGCGCAACAAACATCCGCTTATGCAATGGCCGGTAAATCACTCGATACAATTACCGGATCTGAATCACTTGAAGAACTAAAAGAAAAAATTGATAAAGACCTAAAAGTTGGCTCTAAGATAGGCAGTGATCCCCGCCTTGATTTTTATTTGGATAAAAACTCCGCTTTTGGCAGCCAGGCTTATGAAGCGGTTTTTGAAAAGAAAAATTATTTAAAATTTTTAGTAGAGAAGAGTGACAAGCTGGCCTTGGAAACCAATGATAAGCTTGCATCAACTTATTCACGACAGGCAGGCAGTGTCGCTAAAATAGTTAAAAAGTATACTTCCGTGTCGAATAGCTGGAATAAGCTAGTAAAAAAAGGCACTTATGAGGACAAAAACCTTGAACGATTTTTAGGTTCTCATGGAGGTGTAGTTGAATCGTTTTTACTCAAGGTAATAGAAAAAATTAAAGGCACTGAGGAGAGAAATAGACTTTTAAGCCTTATGCCAAATCAATTTGATTATACCGAGGGCATGGATATTTCCATAGCTAATGATGGGCAAAGCCAAATTGCCCACCTTTCTTTTAAAAAAGTGGATCCGGCCAATCCGGAAAAAAACTTTGTTTTTGAAGAGGACATTCCGGCTAAAATTATTGACGAAATTATTCAGGAAACTGGGGAATAATTTAAGGAATATAATAAAACCATGGTTGACTTAAATAGTTTTAAAAAACAAAAAGATTGGATAAAAATCTGGTCCGGCAAGTGGAGTTTGTATTTTGACTCGCACCAGGGTTTTTGGTGGACAAAAATAAAAAATATTGCCGGCAAAACCGCTTTTAAACAAGTAATTTATTTTCATAAAAACGGAATTACGGATTGCTGGGTAAGAGCCAAAGACAAAGGCAGTCTGGGCAAAAGGCTGCAAATTTTGGCCACTAAAAACCCTTCATACATTTCAAAAATTACCAACGGCTTAATTACCGAGGGTAAAAAAATTCGAGAATTTCCACTAAAATATCCGGATAAAAATTTTAATTTGGAGACGTTTAAAAAATTCTGGGATATTTATAGCGAATACTTTATTTATCACGTTAGCGTAAAGTATGTAATTGATTATCTAACACCAAAACAGGTAGTAAAATATTTGCCGAAGCTGGAAGCCGCGCGTTTGTATGCCGAACCAGTAACCAGGGACGCAGAAAATTATTGGGAATACATTGCTACATTTTTGTCCGCTAAAACAACATATTCAAAAACAATGCTGCTTTCAGCCACAAGAGAAGAATTGGAATTAT
>CAIWKW010000035.1 GCA_903913365.1 Candidatus Doudnabacteria bacterium
AATTTAATTTAAAATATCTTACTGTGAAACGCGGAAAAAACACTAAAAACCCTTGATTAAAGCCTCAATACATGCTATAATGTGTGTATAAGGTTTTGTTAAGTTAGGTTAAGTAAAAGTAACCAACACTTAACGAATCAAAACAGCAAGTATTTGGAAACAAAAACAAGCCAAGGAGCTTAAAAATTAAAGCTCTAAAGCTAAACAAAAATACAACTTAATATCAGGAATAAAAAGCACCAGATGCACATTTTTTTTGCGCTTGTATTCCTATAAGTTCCAAAAACAAAAAAGTCGAGCTGTTAAGCGAAACAAATAAAATAAACAAAAATACAATCATGACCTTTCAGGAATTACCCGAACTGCTAACCATTAAACAGGCTAGTCAGCTTATTAACGTGCACCCAAATACTTTACGCAACTGGGAGCGCGAAGGAAAAATTGTTGCCGTAAGAATCGGCAGCCGCAGAGACCGCAGGTTTCATAAAGTTACTTTGATGTCCATTTCTCAGCCCGTGCAAATTAGCTCGGCGCTTGGACAAAGCCAGTCGTATTTTTTTGGCAAATTAAACCGCTAAGCATTTTTTGCTTGGTGCTTTTTAATTTATACAAAAAGAACATCAGGCGAAGGACACTTTAAGAATTATTCTAATTAATCTAATTAACCTAATTAGTCTAATCAAACCAAAATGTCAGAAATAAAAAATGAAAAGAAATACGACTTGGAAGAACGGACAGCAAAGTATGGCGAAGCAACAATACTTTTTGCAAAGAAGATTCCCTATAGTAAAGTAACGGAAAGAATTATTCCGCAGTATGTAGGATCGGGAACTGCGATTGGAGCGCTATATTGCGAAGCCGACGATGCCGAATCAGGAAAAGATTTTAAACATAAAATGAGCATCGCGAAGAAAGAAGCTAGAGAAGTAAAATATTGGCTGCGGATGATAGCTGTTGCGGTTCCTGAATTAAAAGATGAAGCCAGAGGCTTGTGGCAGGAAGGTAAGGAGCTGCATCTAATCTTTAACGCAATAGTACAAAAGGTTAAAAAGAAGAATCAGGCAGAGTAAATTATTCTAATTAACCCAATTGATCTAATTAATTTAAGGAATATCAAAAACTAAAATGTCAAAATTTGGAGCGCGAAATTAGAAATTAAGATTTGGAATTTGATTAGGTTAATTAAAATAATTAGAGCAATTAGAATAATTCATTCAAGGTAGTCAGAAAAAAGCTTAATTTAACAAATGACGCAAATATACAAACAATTTAAAACCGGCAGACTTTGGTACAAGGTACTTCTGGTTTTTGCCGTATGCGCGTCTTTGACATATTTTGCAATTTCTCCCGCTACAGCCGCGGTACCGAAAATATTAAACTTCCAGGGCAAGCTGACAAAAACTTCGGACGGCACAAATGTGGCGGACGGAAATTACAGCATGCAGTTTAAAATTTATGATTCGCTTTCCGGCGGTACTTTGCTTTGGACTGAAACCTGGGACGGCACCAGCGGAACCAGCCAGGTAAATGTTACCAACGGAACTTTTTCAGCCAGGCTTGGAATTTACACCAGCCTTTCCACAATAGATTTTTCCGGCGGCAATTTGTACCTGACGGTAAACTTTAATCCCGGCGCAGGCTACGACGGTGAAATGTCGCCGAGAAAACAATTGGTGTCTTCCGCGTTTTCCATTTTGGCCAACGGCGTGAACGGCGACGGCAATTTAATTATTACCAACACCGGAACAACAACGTCGGCTTCCATAATTACTTACAACCCTTCTTCTTCCGCAAACAACAACGCGCTCTTGGTCAGTGCCGGAGCAAATACAACCGGTGCGGCATTTAAAGTTATCCAAAACGGCAGCGGCTATGCGGCTCTGTTTACCGGCGGCAATGTTGGCATTGGAACAACATCGCCCACAGCTGCGCTGTTCGTTCAAGGCAGCGGTGCAGTTAATCCTTTTGTGGTGGCTTCTTCTTCCGGCGCCGCGATGCTAACGGTTGCGCCAAACGGTTCCACCACCATAGCATCGCTTACTCAAGCTTTGCCGGTTCGCTCAACCGCCGGCGGTTCATTGTACAACGGAGCAATTAATTTGGCTTCCGGCGATGTAACCGGAAATTTATCCGTGGCCAACGGCGGTACCGGTTCAAATTCCACCACCACAGCCTTTAACAATCTTTCCCCGCTTACCACTAAAGGCGATTTGTTAACTTTTGACGGCACCAATAATATTCGCCTTGGAGTCGGAGCAAACAGTTTGTGTTTAACGGCTTCTTCAACAGCAACTTCCGGACTTGCCTGGGCTGCCTGCAGCGCCGGAAGCATTACCGGAGCCGGAATAAACGGTTATGTTCCGCGCTGGACCTCGGCTTCCACTTTGGCCACCGGTATACTCTTGGACAACGGTACAGTGGCGGGTGTTAATGCCACATCATCAAGCTATACTTTTAACATTCAGGCCAATGCCGGACAAAGCGCCTTCCAAATTACTTCTTCCTCTCCGGCAACCACTTATTTTGTAATAAATTCTTCCGGCTTTGTAGGCATAGGAACAACTACTCTGGGTTCCATGTTAACTGTGGCCGGCGGAGCACAGGCCAACTACTTTACTTCCACGGACGCCACAGCCACCAATACTTTGGTGGGAAATTTAAACGTGAACAACGGCGCCATTTCTTACGACGTAAATTCCGGCATAACCTCCATAGACAACTTGCAGCTCGGTTCCATGACTTTTGACACCAACGCGGGACAGCTCTCGTGGATGGATATGCCGGTAACGGCTTCGGCCACCGCCGGCACCATAGAAAGTTACACTGCCCAAATAAACGGCAACCCGATGCTGACAATTTATTCCGAGTCCGACGGCCTGGGCGGAATTCAGAATTCCAGAATCGGAATAGGAACAACCACTCCGGTAGCGCGCTTGTCCGTTGTGGCCGCAACCAGCACAGACCAATTATTTGATATTGCCTCAACTTCCGGACTCTCTTTGCTTAGAGTAAACAATCTTGGCTACGTAGGTCTTAACACCACCACCCCGCAGTATCCTTTGGATATTGTTTCCGCTTCCACCACAGCCCTGCATTTGTACAAGAACAATGCCGGAGCGGATTCTCCTACTGCTTTGCTGAATTTGGAGCAGGCCGGAGCAGGGGATGTTGGAATGGATTTTTATCTTACCGGCTCTCAGCGCTGGAGACTTGGCATAGACCACAGCGATGCCAACAAATTTAAAATATCCAATGCCGCTTCTTTTAGCACCGGCACCAAATTTACCATAGACACAATAGGCAACGTGGGGATTGGCACATCAAGCCCTTCCTACCCGCTTGATGTTTTTGGAAGCATCCATTCTTCGGCCGCTGTTTACGCAAATTCATTTGCCATAAACGGGTCATTAAATGGAATACTTGCCAACACGGGAAATACGGCAAACTTTTTCGGTTACTCAGGAATAAATTTTCAATATTGGAGCGGTGCCGCCTCAACAACAGCCATGGTTATAAACAGCAGCGGCAACGTCGGAGTGGGTACGGCAAATCCGACCGATGGATTGCTACAAGTTGCGCCACAAACAGGACGCATCGGTTCTTTGGCCAGTTTTGGGAATAGTACTGTGGGATATGGAACAAATGCTGTGACCTTTGGCTGGAATAATACAAACTACCTTAATTCT
>CAIWKW010000036.1 GCA_903913365.1 Candidatus Doudnabacteria bacterium
CTTGGCGTACCGCTTGTATTATTTTGTATTCATAAAACGGGTCTCCTAATTCACCAACTTTACCCTTTTTTGTATTCACTTTTTTAGCTATTGTTTTAAGGGTTTTACCTGTGCCGTCAGTCCACTCCGGCAATTCTTTAACCGCCTTAGGGTCTTCACGGACTTTGCCTTCCTCGTCCAACTCAATTTCCCCTTGTTTAACATTTTTGCCTTTGGTTTCAAAATAATCTAATGGATTTTGTCTGAATTCCTCAGGGACAAAATTTTCATAACCAATCTCTATGTCAATTTCAGGTTTAGGCTCCCCCTCGATATTTATATCGGTTCTTAATCGCTCAGTCATAAACTACTATTGTTTTATTAATGAAGAAAAGGGGGAGAAATTAATTTTTAAGATAAATATTGGTATGCTTGGCTCAATGTTTTGCAGCGCTATTCCAAGGGAAATCTATTTTTTTGACTCCGGTAAAATTTTAAACGTACTCAGGAATTTTTGGTAATAGTCTTGAGCAGCTTGAGCATTAACCGGCTGGGAGTTGCCGCCTTGGGGGTTGCTGTTACTCAAACTAATGGTCATTAATTGATTTTTTATAATAAAGAAAATATCATCGGACGGTGGCGGGTTGTCTTTAAAATATACTCTAATACAAGGGATGTTGTTAAAATTGCATTTTACTATTTTAGTATATGGACGCGGTAGTAGGTATGATTTTACATCAGAGAGTAGGTTGAGGTTGGTTGGGATAACGTTTGAGTATGGCACTGAAAAAGGAATTATGGAAATTGTCAGCCACTTTGGGTTTGACCCCGTGTCATCTATTAAGGCTATTGTTCTAATATCGGGTTGGTCGCTTGTTTTAAAGTAGCTGACATCACCGGGAGCTATAAATTCATAACCGAGTTCAATGTCCTGGTACCTAACCCCGGCTTTTAATAAATCTTGCCGGCCTAATTGCTGTGGAGTGACTGAAGTTTTATTTTGTGCTTCGGTTGTTGTGGAAGCGTTGGTTTGTTTGGAGGTTTTTTGAACTGGCTGCCGGTATTTATTTATGGAATATCTGTATAATCCGGCCAAAATCGCCAGAATAATTATGGCTGAAAGGATGATTTTAATAGTGAGTTTGTTCATATGCTAATGCTAGCAGTTGAATTTTATAGTGCGATGTTCGGACGGAGATCGTTAAAAATACAAGCATTACTGTCCGGTACTACCCAGCTAGTCTTATTCCTCATCCACAGGCTCAGTAACTTTTTTATATTGTTCCTCGCTTCTAAAAAATAATTTATGTTCTGGAGACCAGTACCATCCTGGAGCAAAATTTTCAGGGCTGAATGATTCGTCGTCAGGCTCTATCCCGTTTAATTGACGCATTTGTTCTAATGTCCATACATTTACCGAGTACCGCTGTTTAAAAAATTTATGGGCAATTTCCAATGATTTATCTTGTACTTCTTGAAAAGTAGATTCTGTTGTGATAGGAATTTTTATATTTAGCTTGTTTATATCATCAAAAAATCCGACATTTCCCAATGTTTTTCCAATCTCTTTATTTTTGTCCGATAAAGAGTCAAAGTTAATTTCTATATGACCAGAGCCATAAGGGACATCTTTTTTGTTTGCAGAACTACTCAGAGTGTCGATATTTTTATCATAAAATTCTTGGCATGCCGAAAGCAAGGGGGCTTCAACCAATCGTTCCAAGTCGGACCGATTTTTTAGAATAGTATCTCTAAATTCTTCAATAGGCTCTAGCTCGGAAATTTTTTTTCTCAACAATTCTTTTTCAGCCGCATTTTCTAAATGATTATTGGTTTCGTCAATCATATAAAATAACAAGTTAATCTTTTAAAACTTCATCGCAAACTTTTTCCACTACCCGAAGATGGACTTATCATCTTAAAAACTTGATTATCCTGGTTGGTGGACCTTATGGTGCGATGTTCGGACGGAAATAGCTAAAATACAGGTTTATTCGGCGCCTTCATTTGTTTGGTCTCGTTAGGCAATAAAATCTTTAACCTGCTCATAATTTATATTTTTTGGCCAAAGTAGATTGCCGTCAATATCGTATACAGGCAATAATAACTCTGCTTTATCCTTATATGCCCTCATCATCTCATCTTTGATTTCGTATGCCCTTTCAATTTCTTCCTCTTTAGTAAAGGGTCTGGATTTATCAACTTGATTTGACGTAATAGACCCGTCAGGACCTTTATCGTGTCTCCACTCCTTCCAATGTTTTGTCAATTCACCTATAACAATCCCAGTAAAAAATCTTGGGGCAACTCTTGGCTTTAAAACAAAACCAAATCTAGCATCTGCCAATGGTCGACCTTGTTTATCTAACCCTTCAATGTGATTCGGGACATACGAATGGTGGTGTATATTCCTTCCGTAACCTTTTTGGTCACTATCTTTTTTTGCTTTTGGCTTTGGCTCTTCATGAAAAGCCTTCAAATCAAATAAAATAATTGAGGGTCC
>CAIWKW010000037.1 GCA_903913365.1 Candidatus Doudnabacteria bacterium
AATTTAATTAAAGCCGCAAAAAAAATATTAGGGCTTATGGGAAAACCGGCCACGCGCACTTTAATTATCAAGCGCGGGGAATACGGCCTACTCATGTTCCATCAAAATAAAATATTCCATTTACCCGGCTATCCTTTGGAAGACGTAATAGATCCAACAGGCGCCGGAGACAGTTTTGCCGGCGGATTTATGGGTTATTTGGCCAAAACCGACAATTTGAATTTTGACAATTTAAAACGGGCCTGCGTTTACGGCTCTGTTTTGGCGAGCTTCTGCGTGGAAAAATTGGGCACACAGGCATTGCAAAACCTCTCCCCCGCCAAAATAGCCGTTCGCTGTAAAAAGTTCAAGGAACTGACTCATTTTGAAGCAATATAAGTGTAGTAAACTTGTCCACTATCCGGATGTCCAAAGCATCCGGATTTTTGATTTATGCTCCCCTATAAACTCACCCCGTCCCTCTCTTTGGAAAAGAGAGGGAGCGGTTTGCTCTGTGCTTCCTTTTGCTTTGCCCTTCTGCGGACTATCTGCGGAGCTCCCCCCCTCTTTCTTTAAAGAGGGGGCTAGGGGGAGTTTATATTAACAACCGACATTGACACAAACAGACATTGACACAAAAGCAATAAAACCATAAAATAATTCAGTTTGATAGTCCAATGCAGGAGGTAAAAACTAGATGGCAACCGAGAAGACTTCCGCTCAAGTCGCGGAAGAAATTGCCGGAGTACACCCCATGAGGGTGGCCAGAGCCGATGCCAAACACCGGCACGTACGCGGGGGCTTTGACAACGGCGGAGACGACGGCATGGGAAATCAATATCCCAATCCTCAAGAAGAGGTCCCGGATATGAAATTCCGTATTGCCGATCCGCCAATGTTCGATGAGCAAGGTTGGCCCAGCCGATAACCGGCAATGGCCAAAAACGTCGGGTTTGATGGTTCGGGAGGACAACGCCCGGATCATCACAAAGTGCTAACGGGGCCAAAGTCGGTCCGTTCATTCTCTGATAATGGGTGCTAACCCAAGGCAATCAATAAGGCGGCACGAAGCTTTCGTGCCGCTTAAACTTTTTTTAAAGACTGCCGGTTAATTATCCACAATTTGACACTCAAAAAAAATCTGCTAATATAGTTATATAAATAAAAATTGAATACTAAAGTTAAAAAAAACACCCTAGCCCCATATGGAGGCACTGCGAACAAAAGGTGTTTTTTGCGTTTATAATTACTAATTAACTCTACTAAATACTAAAATTACTAAATACGAAAGGGAAAACCCAAGTTTCGTATTTCGCCCTTTTAGTATTTAGTAGAAGAGTGTAACGGGGGGAGAAAGAAAAACACATATGACAAACGGTAAAGTAATGGCCGAATATATTTGGCTTGATGGCAGAAAACCCACAGCCAAACTCAGGTCCAAAACCAAAATAATCAGCGGTCCGGTAAAAAAACTGGCCGATATTCCGATGTGGGGCTTTGACGGCTCATCCACGGAACAAGCCGAAGGCCATTTTAGCGATTGCATGCTTAAGCCGGTGAATTATATTCCCGATCCCATAAGCAAAGGCGACAACATTTTAGTAATGTGCGAGGTGCTAAACCCGGACAGCACGCCGCATATTACCAACACCCGCCACATTTTGGCCAAAGTTGAGGAAAAATTTAAAGATCAGGAAGCCGTTTTCGGGATTGAACAGGAATACACGCTTTATGGCAAAGATTGGCCTCTCGGCTGGCCGGAAAAAGGCTATCCTTCGCCACAGGGACGCTATTACTGCGGCGTGGGTTATGACGAAGTCCACGGACGCCCATTGGTGGAAGCTCACTTAAAAGCCTGCCTTGATGCGGGACTCGGACTCTCCGGAATCAATGCGGAAGTCATGCCCGCACAGTGGGAATTCCAGGTTGGCCCTTTGCCGGCCTTGGAAGTTTCCGACCAACTGTGGCTGGCACGCTGGCTGCTTTATCGCCTGGGTGAGGAATATGATGCTTATGCCAAGCTGGACCCTAAACCCATGAACGGCGACTGGAACGGCGCGGGCGGACACACCAATTATTCCACAAGAGCCATGCGCGAAACCGGCGGACTGGAAGTAATTAAACAAGCCTGTGAAAAATTGGGTAAATTCCACAAACAGCACATTCGCGTTTACGGAGCCGATAACGACAAGCGCTTAACAGGCAAACATGAAACCTGCAGCATATACCAATTCCGCTATGGCGTTTCAGACCGCGGAGCCAGCATCCGCATTCCAATGGCAACTGCCAACGAAGGGCGCGGCTATTTGGAAGACAGGCGCCCGGCAGCAAATTTAGATCCTTATCAAATTTGCACCGCGCTAATGGAAACCACTTGTGGAGAAGGATTTGACCCTGACAAATACGGTTGGGAAAACTTTAAATGGGAGCAAAACGGAGTTCCTGCTCCGATTGTGCCAATGATGACAGCCCCAAAACCAACCGCAGTATAATTAAAAGTTAATTAGCAAAGGGACACCTTGCGCGGCGCAAGGTGTCCCTTTGTATTATTTTAATTTAAAATTTGAATTCCGGTTAACAAAGGTGCTCTTTGGCCTTAGCAAAACCTATGATCCAAAGAGCACCTTTGTCTTCTCAAAATCTCCAATAATTCTGTCATCCGGCTTTGCCTTTGTATTGTTCCCTGTTGTAATCATCCTCTATTCTTTCCAAATCCCACAGCTCGGGCGAAGAAACTTCCAAAATTTCCACATCTCCGTTTGGTGCCGATAAACGGTGTACAGTTTCAGGCGGCACATGAATAACTTCGCCGGCTTTTCCGGTAAATATTTTGTCGCCCAAAGTAATTTCCGGCTCCCCTTTTAACACATTCCAGGTTTCTTCTTTTTGACGATGCTTTTGCAAAGACAAACGGCTACCCTGACTAATGTACAAAATTTTTAAAGCATATTTGTCATTATAAATTAGCCAGGCCTCCCCTCCCCAGCGCTTTTTTTGGACAATGGTCTGTACCAACCCCGCACCGCCGGAATATTTTGCCTCGGAGACTTCAAAACCGTCTTCAAAAACCTTGGCACCGGGATGTTTTCTTAAAATATAATCTATATCAATCATGCCTTAATTATAGCAAAGTATTGAAACTTTCGTAAATTTCTGCTACTATAGCCATAATATTTATGCTGAAAAAACTTAGAAAACCTGCCGTTGACTTGCATGCACATTTGGGCTCTTCCGTAGCCCCGGCTATTTTGTGGTCCATTGCCCATCGCCAGGGAATAAAACTGCCCTCCAAGGATTACTGGGATTTTGAAGAAATGATTACCATGGACGACAAAAAAAAGAATAAAGATTTGGATGACATGCATAACAATTTTTTTCATTGGACCGAACTTATTCAATCTTCTCCGGAAGCCATTCAAGAATCAGTTAAAAGCGTAATTGGCGGCGGCTACCGTGCCTGCAATATCACCCTTCAGGAACTTCGCTTCAACCCAATGTTCCGCAATCGCGGCGGGGAAAGAGATTTGGATCATATTATTACATCCGCGATTTGGGGCATGGAGCAGGCTGTACTGGAATACCCCCAGGTAAAAGCCGGCTTAATTTTAATGGTGGAAAGACTGCAATCAAAAGATCTGGGGGAAATTATTTTTAACAAGGCGATTAAATACGCGAACCGAGGCGTTGTGGGGGTTGATATTGCCGGCGCCGAAAGAAAAAGCTTTTCTATGAAAGACTACAAGCCGCTTTTTGACAGGGTTAAAAAAGCCGGTTTGGGAATTACCATACACACAGGCGAAGCCGGTTCTCTGGAAGAATTGAAATTTGTCGTTCGCGAGATACGCCCTGACAGAATTGGCCATGGAATATTGTGCGTAAATGACAGGCAACTAATGAGGGATATTGTAAAGCAAGGGATTGTTTTGGAAACCTGCCCCACATCCAATTTAAAAAATAGCGTTGTGAAAAATTTGGCGGAATTAAAAAATATTTACCGGACGCTTTTAGAAAATAAAATTAAATTTACCATAAACACCGACGGTGCGGAAATGTATAGGACAAACATTATCAAGGAACAAGAACTTTTATTAAAAAATAAAATTCTTACCCAAAAAGAAATAGACCAATGCACCAAGAACGCTTTGGCCGCCACATTCATTAAGTAGCCCGCCTTGTTTGGCGGGTTATTTTTTAA
>CAIWKW010000038.1 GCA_903913365.1 Candidatus Doudnabacteria bacterium
AAATTTATTTTTTAAATTAAACATATGTTTGGAAAATTTGGCGATAAAATAAAAGGTTTGCTTTCTTCCAAAAATCCCGAAAGAGGCAAAGTAAGGCTAACTGAAGCGGAAGCAAAAATAATGGCTAATGAAAAAAAGCAGGCCGAACTTGCCGGCAAAACTCTTGACGGCAAATTTGTCAGGCGTTTTGTTGACAAAGACGGCACTTTGGTGGAAGAGTGGGATTTTTCCCAGCCCGGATCGGACAAGCCCGATTGGCACTCAAGTTCCAAACAGCTTATTCGTTTTGGTTCCGATATCGTAAGCGACGGCAAAGTTCATGACGCGGAATATGTGGATGAACCTCAAAAAAAGCAGATAACTTCCGGCAAAATACCAAGACAAATTGAACCGGGTAAAACTCCCAAACAAATTGAACCCGGCAAAGGTGATGGCGGTGAATTGGTTCGTCGCGGAAGAACTGAAGTAATTAAGTATGAAGAGGAAGAAAAATTTGAAAAGCAGTCTCACCGCGTGGTAATTGCGGATATTACGGCAATTGTAGACAGATATGCCAGGACTTTGGCGGAAAAAAAAGTCCACGAGCGTTTGGATAATTCCGGCTTTTTTAAAAAAGCCTGGGTTAGGCTTTCCGAAGCAGGCTATGTGGAAAAATATTACCAGGAAGCAAAAACGGAAATTTTAAATAACCGCAATTTGCTTTCCGATATTCAAACCCGCTTAATGCATAAAAGCGAAGGCAAGGCTTTGAATGCGGACGCGGACGATATTCACAATGAAATTTTGGACAGTGTGATAGAATCTTTCGATAAAGATTTGCTTGACCAAAGGACCAGGAATCAGGAAGTTAAGGCCGAACATGTGGATATGGGAGCGGCGGAAAACGCGCGTCTTGATGCGGCAGCGGCAAATTTAATAGTGGATTACGCTTTAGGAAACATTACGGATCAAAAAACTTTTGATTCCCAAGTGGAGCGGGATTTGGTGCCTATTTTGGCCGGAGTCGGAGCCAAGCAGGGAGAGGGTCGAATGTATGCGTCCAGCCTTTTTGAAATGGCTCGGGGATACAAGCACCAGGTGGAAGAAAAATTAGGAGTTGTCGGAAAAGAATTTGGCCCTGAGCAGAAAGCTTATGTGGAAAGGTTTATAAGAGGCACTTTGCATTTGGATGTTAAGCTTGGAGAAAAGCAGGCGGACTTGTATCAAAAGCGACCTGAAGGGACAATGAAGTTTTATGAAAAATATGTAGATCACGTACAAAAGGGGAGTGTTTTAGGGCAAGAGTGGCTTGGTAAACTTGTTGGAAAAGACGCTGCCGGAAAAATTGCCCGTGTCACCGGCAAGGTGCTGGCCAATCCCGTGTTGTATGCGGCCTTGGGCAATATGGCAGGGCGCGGTGCGAATAAAGCTTTTGGCGCAGGAGCCGGAACAGGAGTTGGCGTGGGCCTTGGGGTAGCTACAGGCATAGCGTTTATGCCTGCAACTTTAGCCATACTCGGCACCGGTGTTGCAGCAGGTTTTTATTTGGGAGCCAGAGCTGCCCGTGAAAAACGCAGAGACATTGCCCGCAAGGAGCAGGAAGCGGTTTTGGGTTTTCGTGAACAGGAAACCCATGAAGTCTGGCAGGCGGAAAAACTTATTGCGGACTTGCAGGCTTTGCAAACAGTAAATCGATTATTGGAGGAAACAGAAAAAAAATATGTGGGAGAAATTCAGGCCCGCTTGGATTTACAGAGCAGGGAACAAGTTGATTTAATTGGCGTGTCAAAGCAAGCAGGGGAGCGCTACGGCACAAAGTTTGTGGCGGAACAGCAACTGCGCAAAGCTTTAATAGAATTTTGGGGCGCCAAAGGCATGCAGTACGGCAACACTCCGAGTGAACAGAATATTGCCTATCGCCGTTTTCAAGGTGAAGCCGAGCGCTTATTGATTCCAAAAATTGAAAGTGTAGACAAGGAAAAGGCAGAAAAAATTCGCAAGTATCGAAATAAAGTCGGCTTAATTGGCGGTGCGGCCGCAATGGGCGCCGCGGTGCTCGGACCGGTGGTTGGCAAAGCCGCTAAAATGGGCTGGGACCATGCTTTTGGCACTCATTTTGCCGAAGGCCACGTTACCTATTTGGAAGAAGCCTGGCATTTGGCAAAAGCCAAAGTGGGGTTTGGACATCCGGAAGGCGCGTATGCCGGAGTTTTGATGGGTTACCATCTTGCCGGAACGAATATGGAATTTAAATTGCCGCCATCTTTCCAGCCTGTAGACCATGGCATGGATGCGCATGGTAATCATTTAATAAATATTGTTGACGGCAACGGGCATGTTGTTCCCGGAGGAGAAAATATTCCGGTTGACAATTCAGGCAACGTTGTCGCTGGCGGCTTGGATAAATTAAAAGCTGCCGGATGGAACATACACGAAACCGCAGGCGTGGCCGGAAGCGGTAAAGGCGTGCCTTATTCGGAAGCTGAACTTAAAGCTGACGGTTTTGGTATTCATAATCGTGCCGATTGGCATCATATTCACGACCCCCTAAAAGAAATTCAAAAACATATTTTTAACGGCAAGGAACTTCAGGCCTACAAACAGGTTGCCGGCGGAGGCGATGAACAGTGGGATGTAAATAAAATGTTGAATAATCTTTCCGAAAATGCGGAAAAAGCTCAGCTTCTGGGAGATAAATTTGGTATAGACACTACCGGTAATATAGATACTCAGCTACAACACCTTAAAGACGAAATGATGGACTGGTATGCCCATGGCGGTAAAGCCGAACTTGCCAAGCATTTGGTTATGCGCGTTTTGCCTTCAAAAAACAGTCCTCTGTCCAAAGAATTCTTTTTTGATGCGGACGGCCATTTAAATTTGCCTCACGAGTATGCCAACGCGCCAATCCATGAAATTGCTTTGGTGGATGGCAGTGGACATGCTCATATTTTAGCTACAGAAGAACTCCCCAGCGGAGAAATATTACGCCCTGGCGGAGGACATCCGGGAATTATGGAATTAAGGCCGCCCGAAGCCCATTTGGTGGATGAACCATGGGTGCTTGCCGGCTATAAGCGCGAAACGGATAAAGACGTGGAAAAACAGAAACAGAAAGAAAAGGATGAAGCTGAAAAGAAAAGACTGGAAGAAGAAAAGAAAAAGGCTCAACAAAATACACCGGATACCGGCGGTTCCGAACACGGCCCGGAATCAAATGAAAAATTGCAGAACGCTTTTAAAGAGCTGGAACCAAAATTGGATAAAAATGAATTGGATTTGCAGGATATTACTGCTGCCGCGGAAAAACACAAGGTTGTTCCAATTGAATTGGTGACCATGGCTTTGGCGCATAAAAAATTTGATTATAAAAAGCAGGAAGAACAGGATGTTAAAGATGCCAAGGAGCTGGGAATAAACGATCTTAAAGTTGGGACTTTAGAATCCAGAATGGCTTACTTAAAAGCTGTCCAGGCTGTTGAAACAATAAATAAAGCCAAAGCGGCAAAAGGCGGTTCGGAAAATACTCCTGACGCGGAAAATACCGCTGACTCGCTTGATGACGAAAAGAAGAAAGAAGAATTGGCAGCAAAGAATAAAATTTTCCAGGCGCCGGTTAAGAAGGCCGGAGCAAAAGGCAATGTTGACCAAACAAAGGCCAATGCGGCTGGTAAACAAAAGACTCCCGATAAACCAAAAGGGAATGTTGTAGAAATTGCTAAGGCCAAAGCAGAGCGTTTGGCGCGAAGAAACCAGGATTTATTAAGAAATTTTGGCAAGGATTATAATATTTCCGGTGTCCACTTAAATTTATCCGATAAATTTAAAGAGCAGTTTGGCAAAAGAACCGTGGACGAGAATAAGACTGTGCTGGATACTTTGGCCTCCGCTTTGCGCGAGGTAAAGAGAAAGCTTAAAGACAAAATGCCGACTAAACTTAATTTAACTCTTTCCGCCACCGGCAGAATTTCTTCCGACAAAGACAGAAGCCAGACTTATTACATTCCTATTGGCTCAACAGAATCGCAAATTTCTTCCGAATTAATTAGTA
>CAIWKW010000039.1 GCA_903913365.1 Candidatus Doudnabacteria bacterium
ATAGTAAAAAATTAACCTCGTATTTATGAAAAAAATAATATTTTTGAGTTTGCTGGGCCTGTCATTGGCGGTGGCGCCGGCCTTATCGGCGCAGGCAAGTTCGTCCGCGCTGCATTCATTCTCGCTGTCGCAAAGTTCATTTACGTTTTACTACGTTCAGGGCGGCGGATTGCCAACCAACCAAAGCATGACTTTTACCAACATTACGGACACCAGTATCCCCTTCAATATTAATATTAACAACCAGCCGAAATGGCTGAATGAAAGCTACAATACCAGCCAGATGATGGCGGAACCGAATGTGCCCAATGGCCTTGGCGCCGCAGTGGATCCGGCCGGCCTGGCACCGGAAGTTTACAGCACCGCAATTTTCCTTACCGGCAATTTTAGCGAGTCTCCCTTGTTCATACCTATTACATTAAGCGTAAGCGCGGCCGGTACGGCTTTGCCCGCCAATGTAACCCACCCCGACGGTACAAATGTTAAATCCGTTGACGGCACAGTTTACCGGATTAGCGGTGGAGCAAGATATCCTTATACTTCGGCCGGCGCGTTTTTGTCTTACGGCTACAACAGCTGGGCGGATGTTCAAATTGCCAATGCCGCCGACATGGCACTGTCAATCCCCACCTGCACAAAAAGCGGAACCGATACCCAGCAGCCCTGCTATATTGTCCCGCGCGACGGCTCCCTGATTAACGACAACGGAACTATTTATATTATTACCGATAACTACCGGATAGGATTTGCCACTGCCCCGGTATTTATCAACTTGGGCTACTCGTTTACCGATGCCCTGCCCGGCGACACCTCATTTTTAACCGCGCTCGCTCCGCTCAACACCGATCAAATGGCGCATCCCAGCGGCACTGTAATTAACGACAACGGCACCATTTGCGTTATTGCCAGCCCGTTTAGAACCGGCACCGGCAGCTCCAACAAAAAGTGCTTTTCTTCGCTTGCCGACATGAATTCCTGGGGTATTCGCAATTACGAAATTTTGCCGGCCAATAATTTTGACCGCCAGCTTCCCATGGGCGGCGTTGTCCCGGCCCGCACCGCCACCAGCATGATGAATCCGTAATTGTTCATTTAATTGCAAAACCGCCCCGATGTTTTATCGGGGCGGTTTTTATATTGTCATAGTATAAATTTCAAAAGCGGTTAAAATTTTATTTTCAAAAAATATTATGAACAAACAAAGGTTCCTCGCAGCAGAGCTGACGAGGTATTGAACCCCGTATAACAACATTTGATTTTATTTATCAATTTAGCTTCAATATTACTGTGAAAGCTCGTTATAATATTGATACCTAATGTTGTATTACGGGGTGAACCTGTATTAGCTCCTCGGCTCGCTCGGCCATAAAATGGCCGGACTTGCTCTACGTCGCTAATAAAAACGCCGCCAATACCTAAACTTCAGGTGCGGGCGGCGTTCGTTATGGGGTCGGCGGAATTTCTCGCTAAGCAGTTTCGGCCTGGGGCACCGACTTCATGCGCGGGATTGGTCCCGACATGTAAGAGCGCAGGACGAACTGGTCGGTTACGCGGAAGACATCTTTATCCTGGATGTTGTAGCCATCGTTCTTTTCATCGCCTTCGCGGACGACGACGTCCAGACGTTCGGAGTAACTCTCTCCTCGACGGAAGACCCGAAACGAGCCGAGCAAGTGGTTGAACGTAAAGCTGCCGACGTGCCCAGCACCGCAAGATTTCTGGTAAAAGGAGTTTAGTTCGCCGTATGTAAACGGCTCCCAATCGCCCTTCTGCTGCATCAGACGGATAATGTGTCCAGCTGAGATTTCAGTTTCCATATTTTCGAACGCATCAAACAGGTGCTTGCTTGCGTCGATGTCCGACGGTCTAACAGGAAAGTCTTCCTGCCCCGTAATAACCCTCATTGTAATTACCTCCTCTAAAAGTGGTGTCCAAAATTATAGACATATTAAAATACCACATTTCTGTGGTACTGTCAATAGTGGCGGCGCCATGTACCTGAGCGAGTGAGTACATCCGAACGAGCGAATGGTAATGGTGGACATTTTTAAAAACGGTTTGCACTGCGTAGCTTTAGCGAAACAGTGGTGGAACTTGGTTTATGATAATTTATTTAAAATTTATGATGCAATAAAAAAACCAGTTGTGAGAGACAACTGGCAAACTCGATAGTTTCCTTGGGTAACTAACAACCGAGCGACATCGAAGTTTTACTGCCCTTTTTTAATTAGGCTTCTTGACGGGGTTTTTCATCAGCTCCTCCGTCATCTTCTTAACCGACTCCTTGGAGAACTTTTCGGTCGACTCCTTGTTCTCGAAGACGATTAGGGCGCCAGAAGTCGTTGTGTGGCTATAACCGCCGTAAACGTTTTCTTGGGTGGCATTTACCATCACAACTGAAATCACTGTCTTCTGCGGGTTGTTGTCAATCCAGGTGTCAACGTCCTGCAGCAAAGCTCCTGTCTGCCCAAGTTGCTCGTCGGCGTGAATGGGAATGTACACCATGTGTTTGTACTGCAACACCCCCGACTTGGTTGCCTGAGCTTTCTCATTCACCGCGGGAGGCGTAGTAATACATCCCGAAAGAACCATCACGAGCCCGATAAGGGCTATCAGCAGACTCATCTTCTTCATTACGAAACATCCTCCAAAAATCCAAATTTTAACCAACTAAATATGATAGCATATTTTGTCAATATTGTCAATAATAAACAACAAAAAACCGCTTATAAAAGCGGTAATTTATCTTGGTGCCTCTATTCAACGAGGCTACATCCTATTTCAAAGACAATTCCTGACCTTGGCGAGTTGCTTTTTTTGGCCGCCCAACCAACTTGCCAAACAGCAATAATTTGTCTAAAATTTGGCTATGTAGCCGAGCCGCCAAGTGGTACAACGACTGGTACAACCCGGTTGTACCAGTAAACCCCCGAAAGTCCTGTTATCTATCAATACTTTATTACTGAAAAAGTGGTGATTACTATCCTACCAAGGAATCAACTGAACGACTAACATATATACTAACTCTGACTTAATACTAATACTAAAAATTACTTAAAACTACTTACTTAAAATACATACCAAATCCCAATATCCAACTAAAACCAAAACCAGAAAAGACAAAACCAGAAAAACAGCGGAAAAGGATGGATGAAGGGTAAAAAAATGCTAAAATAAACACTTAAATAAAATACTTACTTACTGGATATAATTTATAGTTTATTGTATCATATTGGGTAAATAAAATTCACCCTTACGTTAGGGTGAATTTTATTAACTCCTTTTCGTATACTGGATTAGGAACAATTATCAGCAAGAAAAACAGGCCAGAGAAATAATTAGATAAACAATACTTTGATAGCAGGTTCTTGCATATAGGCATGACTTGCACCAAAAACTATAAACACTTTGTCTTTTTGCTTCAGTATTTCTTGCAACTGCTTGACCATATATTCATCCCGAAAAAGGCTGGATTGGGCGGCTATTTGATTTACTACTGTTTGCATATCTTTTTTTCCACCCCAAGGGACAGGGTCAATGCGTTCTTCCGAAAATTCTTCGCTATCTAAAGCACCTCTGTCTCCCCACAATCTGTTGCCGATACCTTGAAGGTTTGCAATCGAGTAATCAAAATTTTCCCAGTTTGTTGAAGTTTTAAATTCTTCCATATCAGGCTGCAAGTATTCTTCTATGCTCGGGGTATTGGGTGTTCTCTGATATTGATTTGCTGAACGATACATATAAAAAGCAAAAATTTCTTCTTTACCGTAACCCTGCTCTATTAGATGCCCGATCTCTTCATTTAATTCTGGCTCTGGGGATTTCACGTCTATACCTGCATCTATTGCCAACTTTAAAGCAAAACCAGGTTCGCCCATCCTCTTTATTATATCCTCACGACTCGATTCCTTTAATGCCACTTTAAACTTTTCTTTCTGTTTTTCTAACTGACTGATTCCTTCTACAATAACTAATTGTGGTTTTGATTTTTGAAATCTTTGCTCAATATCGGCAAACATGGGGTTTTCAGGATTATGTGAATGGTCAGCTCCGTAATAAGTAAGTGTTTTATCTCCTTTATTCAATTCAAAAACATAGGGAACATCGTGCTCCCTTTCTGCATATTCCTGGAAGCTCATAATACCCCCGGAGTTTTCCGTTGACCTATTTAGTTCTTCAGATGATTGCCTTTCAAACATAAAGTTATTATATAGCTTTATAGCCCTACCGTCATTTGCCCTTGGCGTAAACCTCTTGAGGAATGGCTAAAACAGGCGCAGGGTGCAGGGGAAACGGCTCTTTCTCCCTCCCTGTCTGACAAAAAATCGCTTCTGCAAAAAATCTGTGGCGTAAACCTGTCCCTGCAAAACCGCAAAGTGCATTTCACCCCCCAAAAACAATGGGCTGCGCTTAGCGCAGCCCTTGAAAAAAAATCTGAAACTGACCTTTGTTGTGTCTTGGTGGAGATGCCGGGAGTTAAACCCGGGTCCAAAACTAATTCATCTTTCAATTGTTCACAAGATTAGCTAGCTTTAATACCTCTATAACAATAAGCTAGCAAATAGTTATAAAGGTTGATTTACGAATCTTAATTTTACGGGTGCAAATCAAATCCGTAAAAAGCAGTCCCAAATAATCCCACTGGTCTTAAGTTAGGACGAACTTAAGGGCGAGGTTTCAGCCTAAAAAATTAAGCTAAAACAGGTTGCAGTTGGGCGTTTTGAAACGCGGCTACTACCTTGTTCCATGCGTTAGCATTTGTTGATGTCCAAAGGATTTACGAGGCTTTAGACTGGCTCGTCTTGCATATCAAAAGATGTCAAAGTCCTGTCAAAATCCGTCATCCCCGTATAACTAGCATAGAGCATCTTACCATTTAAACATATAAACATCAAGCATAAAAGAAAGCCGATAGAACAGCTTTCAGCATTTTACGTCTGCTGAAAACTTTTCTATCGGCTTTAGGTTTGCGGGTAATGGCTGGTGCGCTTCACCGCTTTCGTCTAATTAGCACCACTACCATTGAAAAGTATGCGACGGCGGCCGAAAGGAAGGAGCTAAGCAACACACACTTTCCAAGCTCGGTGACCAGAGGATAAACCACAATGGCTATCATTCCTTCGATCATCATTGTGACCATAAAAGCTGAGGCCATTGCTCCAGGCATTCCCCAGCTCAATATCGTGCGGGGCTTAAAGAGCAAGCTGGATCCAACCCCAAGACCAAAGCCAATAACCGGCAACACAATCAACCACACATCACGAGACATTACCCCTCCTTGTTACGCTAGGAATATATATTATAAAATATTTACTTGCTAAACTCCAGTGCTAAAATTTTAAAACTCTGGATTTTATACAGGCTTCTGCTATTATAGCTATATAAACATTAACCTCAAAAATATGTCTAACGATACAATTATCTCCGAAACCACTCCGGAAAAAGAAAGGGTATATCACCACCATCGCCGCGGCGGAGCTGCCGGCGGCGGAGCTTACGGCCTGGCTTTTATAGGCGCGGCTGTTTACTACCTCCAGCATTCAACCACGTTTTGGGCCGGAGTACTCGGCATTCTTAAAGCCCTGGTTTGGCCGGCAATGCTGGTTTATCACCTGCTGGCGTTTTTGAAGATGTAATCATTGCGTAGTTTGTCATTGCGAGCGTAATACCAGGCAAAGTGCGAAGCAATCTTTCCGCTTGGAAGATTGCCGCTTTGCGACTAAGATAATTCTCTGGCGCTCCTCGCCCATTCGGCAACGCTCAGGGCGACCTTGAGTGTAATCGAACAGGTCGCAATGACAGCAGACCAACTAACAAAGGTGCTCTTTGCCATCTTTGATATTTCTTTGTTGGCAAAGAGCACCTTTGTTTTAATTAAATATGCTATAATTTAGCAGGTGATTTTAATTTTTTTCCTATGGAAACACAAATCGAGAAAAAAGATTTAAACAAAAGAATCCAGGCCGGGTTTGTTTTAAACAGCGCCTTTGCGATTATAGAATTTGTTGCCGGGTTGTGGTCCGGCAGTTTGGCTTTGGTTTCCGATTCCATCCATAATATGACGGATTCTTTAAGCTTGCTGGTGGCTTTTACCGCAAGAAAGCTTGGCGACCGCGAGGCCACTTCCGAGCATACTTACGGCTACGGCAAAGCCAATATTTTAGCCGCGCTAACCAACAGCACCATATTAATTGGCGTGGCAATTTTTATTTTTTATGAAGCCGTAAAACACATTCTCCATCCTCAAGCGGTAGAGGGAGGCGTGATAATAATAGTTACTTTAATAGGAATTATTATTAACTCCACCATTGCCCTTTTGCTGAAAAAATACAAGGAAGACTTAAACGTAAAAAGCGTTTACTTAAATATGCTTTTTGACGTAATTGCTTTGGTCGGCGCATTTATTGCGGGCTTTGCCATTTTAATTACACACAAAACCATAATAGACCCAATAGTCAGCATATTAATTTCCCTGATGCTGGCCTACACCGGATTTAAAATTACCAACGATGCCATTCACATTTTGTTGGAAGGCGTGCCTGAAGGGCTGGATGTAAAAAAAGTTGAGGCCACCATATTAAATACGCCTAACATTACCACTTTGGATAACCTGCATATTTGGACAATTTCGGCCGACAGCACGGCCCTTAGCTGCCACATTGTGGTAAGCGATTACAATTTGGAAAACAATATTAAAACCATAGAAAAGCTTAAAAACGAACTGCAAGAAAAGTTCGGCATTAACCACACCACCATAGAAATAGGCCTTACTCCCACTCCCCCGCATAAACACTAAATAATTTTTGAGCTGATATTTTTTTTTGTTTAGATAGCAAAAGGAGCAGTTATTAAGCCTTCTCCCCTGGCGAGGGGAGATGTCCAGACTTTTGACTGAGAACTATTGTGGAAAAAAGTCTGGACAGAGAGGTCGAACTATTACCTTAGCTTCTACCTCATCTGTCTTTCGGATGCTACTTTAGGCATCTTCTCCTTGCCAGCCCCGTAGATTTATTTTACGGGGCCAGGAGAAGAGGAAACAGCCACCCCCGCGCATAAATACTAATAATAAATGCCTAAAAATATTTAATTGACAGCCAGTCCAAAATATTGCTATATTAAGCCAGACTAAGCAGCCTTTATGGCTGTTTTAAGTTGCCAAGGAGGATATTTGGTTATTGTAAATACCAAGTGTTTTTTGAGGCAAAAAGTGAGGAAAAATGGCGGCAGCACTGGTCCCTATTCAAACCAGAATCGAATTGGACGTGGGAGAACGCATATTGCTGGTAGGAACCAATCCATCCAGTACAGACCAATTCCCGTCCAATGAGGATCGTTATCATTTTATGACCGTTTCCGAACTGGAAAAGCTGCGAGAACTTCCGGTCAAGAACGTTAAGGTCATTTTGATAAACGAAAAGATAAACAGCAACGCACTCGAACATTTCTACAGCCTCCTGGACAAACTCGAAGAATTTCCCTTGGTCCTAACCTTGCAAAATGGCGGAAGATTCGCTGAAATGATGAGGCATTTTCCGTTTGACAATCCCAAGGGGGTTGTCGGTATGGAAGTGTTTGGGGTCTCCCATACAATCGAATCAACGACAAAACACTCCGGTCCGATAAGGAAAGTGCCGGCAAAACCCGAAGAGCCTCCAGCCACTCAGCACGCTCCAAAACCCGAGCAGGTTCCAGATCCCGCACCGCAAATGAAAATTAGCGGGCTGAATCAGCTTCTCGGGAGATTGGAAGAAATATACCGCGACTTCAGCGGCAAGTCCGGACACATCATCGCCTATTTTCGAAAGTGCGGCATTACGCCGGAAAAGATGACCGACAGCGCCCTTCGCCAGCGCATTTACCGCATCCGCGATAAACACGATCACGCCGACAGCAAACCTACAGTATCTTTGTCTCCAGCCAATAAGGAGACATTTGACTCTGACAAGGCCAAGCGTCTTGAAGCTGCTGTAGAAAACCTCAACTCGGCCTATCAATCCACTGTGGCGGCTTTTGTTGAAGTGCTGCAGGAAAACACTCACTTCAAAAAGGCTATGCAACAAATGGCTTTGCAGAACGCCGCCATCCCCGGCCTGAAAGAGCGGCTAAATCGGTTTCTAAAAGCCGCTGGCCTACCCGAAGAGGTATGAGCCAATCAACAACCAAATCGCAACCACCACGCCCGCATGATCAGCCTTAAAACTGTCATGCGGGCTTTGATTTATCCACAACCTTGACGAAAACATAACAATAGTATAATATTTAGATAGGCATCTAAATATCTAATTATTGGAAACAGCTTTATATTATGTCGCTTTCTCAGACATTCCAAGCACTATCCGAACCAAACCGGCAAAAAATTATTGATGCGCTTAAAAAACGCGAAATGCCTGTTTCGGAAATAGCTTTAAATTTAAATATTACCCTGCCAACTTTGTCCCACCATTTGGATATTTTAAAGCGCGCGGATTTAATTTCCGGTAGGCGCGAAGGCCAACAAATAATCTATTCGCTAAATTTGAGCGTTGTGGAAGAAGTTGCGGAAAAAATTGCCAAATTTTTAACTACAGATACCAAATTCCGATCTACAGATTAAACGAATCTACAGATAACTACAGATGCGCAATATTTGTAGTTATCTGTCGTAAAGATCTCCCATAGGAGATAAAATCAAAAAATCTGTATATCGGAATAAATAATTAAAAAATTAATTACAATATATGAACCCGCTCAAACTTAGTTTCAAAACAGAAATTTTTCCCCTGCTGGTTGTGGCTGTGGGAATAGTTGCAAGCTTTTATTTTTACGCCCACTTCCCCGCCGTTGTGGTTAGCCACTGGGGCTTTGAGGGGCAGCCCAACGGCTACTCCGGCAAGGCTACCGGAGCCTTTGCCATTCCTGCTCTCCTGCTCGGCATGTATCTATTATTTATCTTTTTACCTTACTTGGACCCCAAGGGAGAAAAATACCAAAATTTTTCCAAAGTCTATTTGCTGTTTAGAAATTTAATTTTACTGCTTCTGCTGATTGTTTATCTTGCAACCGGCGCTTACAACTTGGGCTACTCTGTTAAAATCCAGTATATTGTTCCGACTCTGGTTGGCCTGCTGTTTATAATATTGGGCAACTTTATGGGAAAAATAAAAAGCAACTGGTTTGTGGGCGTGCGTACTCCTTGGACGCTCAGTTCGGAAAATGTTTGGAACAAAACACAAAGTTTTGGCGGAAAAGCGATGATGCTGTTTGGGCTGCTGATAATTATTACCCCGCTACTGCCTAAAGTCTTTGGTATAATTGTTTTTGCGGCGGGAATTATTATGGTGAGTTTTGGCAGTATAATTTATTCCTATATTTTATACCGCAAGGAAAAACAAGCCGGATTGATTAAATGACAAAAAAAATAAAGGTCGATTAAAAAACCAAGGAAATATAACTATATGTGGCACAATTATCCAATTTTTGTATTGTCTCCCGGTGTTAAAATTCTTCTGGCTTTAGCTATAATCTGGAGCATAATTTGGAAAGGTGTTGCGCTATGGAAAGCTGCGCGCAATTCCGACAAGGCATGGTTTTTGATAATGCTTATTGTTAACACGATTGGCGTTCTGGAGATTATTTACATTTTTGGCTTTGGTAAAAAAAATCGGCAAAGTCTGTCTCAAGGAAACGGACAGCAAATATAACAAACCTGAAGCAACAATGGTCATCTTTGCGCAGCGCAAAGATGACCATTGTTTATTATGTGGAGTCATCCCGGAATTTTGGAGTGCACCCGACAAAATATCCGGGATCCAGAA
>CAIWKW010000040.1 GCA_903913365.1 Candidatus Doudnabacteria bacterium
AAGGAAAAAATATGGATAAAGTTAAAATCAAGCGCGTAAAACGAAATACAAAAAAAATTACGACCAAAGAAAAAATCTTGGCCGGTTTGGGCTTGGGAGCAAGCTTGTTTGGCGCGGCCGGAGTAACGGCGCCAAAAGCGTCGAGCGTGGAAATTGCTTCCACTAATACCAATCAGCAGGGGACAAAAACTTCCGGCATTAAAAAAAATTTGGCTAAACTTTTTGGCTCCACTTTTGGAGTGAATACGGCCGAAGCGGCCGCGGCTCCTGTTTTAAGTTTTACCACCACAAGCGGCAACACCAGTACGCCCAAAGTCGGGGATACTTGGACGGTTTCCATTACTAATGCCACGCCCAAAAGCGATGTTTATGTTACCGGCAGTTATAACGGCGGCGCTTCCATAAAAACCAAAATGGGAACAACAGTTGATTCCAACGGTAATTTTAGTTTACAAGGAAAATTTGATACCACGCAAATCGGTTCCTGGCAGGAAACCTGGTCAGTGGGAGACGCCACAGTGGGTAATTTTTCTTTTAACGTTGTTTCCGCGGCACAAGAAAAAACCCCCCCTGAAGACCCCAGTAAAAATATTTCTTATACCATTACGCCGGGCGCAAAAAGCGTGGCAGTTGACGCCGGTGCTATTGGCGGCATGTCGTTTGCCGTTACGGACCAAACCGGTAAAACTGTGACTCCGGTGTTTGAGAATGTTAGCGTGAAATCGGACAGCTTAGGTGTTGCTACGGCCTCAGTGGCTTCCAGCGGTCAGGTTTCCATTACCGGAGTTTCTGCCGGTACGGCCACCATTACCATAACTTATCAGGGAACAACCGCGACATTTACAGTAAATGTGGCTAACCCAATTGCCTCTCCCTCCTTGTCTTTTACAACAAGCAGCGGCAACACTTTAACGCCGAAAGTCGGGGAAACTTGGAAATTAGAAATTGCCAATGCCCCGCACAATACCGATGTTTATGTTACCGGAAGCTTTAACGGCGGCAGCCCCATTAAAACCAAAATGGGCACTACCGACGGCAGTGGAAATTTAAATTTGTCAGGCACATTCGATAAGACACAAGTCGGCACCTGGAGCGAAGATTGGCAAGTGGGTAACGTTGAAGGAAAATTTTCTTTTGAGGTAATGTCGGCCTCAGTAGCGGCCCCGGCGCAGGTAACCGGAATTTCATTTGATAAAGATATGGTAAATGCCGGCGGCAAATATGTGTCCACCATTTTAGGCAGTAATTTGGACGGCGTGACTTTTGACGTGTACGTTCAGTACAGTGGTGCCAGCACCACGCAGCAATCCGGCTGGGTCAACGGTTGGCAAACCGGCGCCAGTCAAACCCAAGAGGTGGGTGCATTGCCTACCGGTACTTATACTATTACGCAAGTGCGCGACCACAGCAATCCCGGCAAAGTTTTTTCTATCAATCCCGCATCTATTAGCGTCCAGGGGACCGATACTGCCGCTTCCACTCCTTTGACCATTACTTCCGACTACGCAAATTCGCAGGGCAGTTTAACCAGTCTGACTTTAAAAAATGCCACAGTTGGTACGCCTTACAGCGTAACCTTGCCTGCCACCGGCGGCAGCGGTATTTATACCTGGTCCGTGGTGTCCACGGCTCAAATGCCCACCGGCTTAACGCTTTCGCCCGCCGGGGTAATTTATGGCACGCCTGCCACCTCGGGCAGTTTTGAGTTTAGAGTTCAGGTAACGGACAGCAAAGGCAACACCGCCCAGCAGTTGGTTAATTTAACTGTAGATAAAAGTACCACTACGCCGGACAGTAACTCCTCCTCTCAGATTACCGTATCCAAGCTGACTTTTACCGACAGTTCCGGCAGCGCCATTTCAACTATTACTCCGGGCAGTGATTATTATTCCAACATTAATGGACAAAATGTTGATGGTGTGGCTTTTGACGTTTATGTTCAGTACAGCGGTGCCAGCACCACGCAGCAGTCCGGCTGGGTCAACAGTTGGCAAACCGGAGCCCAAGGACATCACACCGATACCGCAGGTTTGCCGAACGGTACCTATACCATAAATAAAATCAGAGTCCACAGTACTGGCCAGGAAATTTCCGTTCCGGCCGCCAGCTTGCAAATTTCCGACACTTTGCCTACCCCGGGCCAGGGAACCGATGTGTCCGGCCAAACCATGGTAATATCCGGCAATTTGGGCGGCAGCGGTAAGGTTGGAACGGCCTTTAGTTCGTCCTTAAGTGTAACTGCGGGGACAACTGTTTTAACAACCGGTTATGCGGCCATAGTTTCCGCCGGAGCTTTGCCGCCCGGACTAACGCTTGATACGAGCGGCAAGCTTTCCGGCACGCCGACTGCGGCCGGAACTTATCAGTTTACGGTTGAGGTGCTTTATAGCGGTTATACTCCGGCCAGCAAGCAGTACACCCTGGTAATAGCTCCGTCAGACACAGCGGCAACGGTAACTTTGGCGCAAACAATTGCCGATGCGGCCAGTAAGCCCTGGAGTCAACTGTCCGCGGCCGAGCAGCAAACTTTTTATAATCATTTTATTTTAGTAAGCGGTACAACCCAAACTTTACAAAACCCTCAAGATGTTCCGGCTCAGTTCGCTCAAGGCAGTGCCTTTGAATCTTTGTTCGCTCAGTATATTAGTAATGGCGTGATTACTTATAATATCTCCGTTACTGGCCAAACTTATGTTTGGACGCTGACAGGAACAACCTGGGTTGGCGGATTGGTTGCCAATACCGGGGCTGTGCCGGTAGCCAGCGCCGCGGTTACTTTGTCGGCTTATTCGTTGAATTTGCAAATTGGCGCAACCTCCACAGTTCAAGCCAGCGCCGTGGCCGCAGGACAAACTCAGGCAGACCATAATTTTTCCGTTTCTTCAAACAGCGACGCGGTTTCCGCAACTGTTGATGGAAACGGTAACATAACCATTACCGCCAACTCAACCACAGGTTCTACCCCGGCCACGGTTACCGTGCATCCAAACGATGTGGCCGACAGCAATACCGCTTCGGATAAAACGATTTCGGTGTCGGTTAGCGGTACGGCTGCCGCTGATACGGGAGCGGAAGCAGCGAGCTATTCCACAGGCGGCGGCGGAACTTTGTATATGGCTCCGGGATTTATGACCAGCAGTATGCCGGACGGACAAATCGGTAAATTATATACCGCAACAATTCAGGCCAGCAGTTACGGGCAGGTGGTTTATAATGTGGTTTCCGGCAGTCTTCCCCCGGGATTAAGCCTAAACAATAACGGGACTTATGCTTATATAGACGGTACGCCAACTTTGGCCGGTAACTACGTTTTTACCGTAAGAGCTACCAATGGTTACGGCAGTACCAAGATCCAATATATGATTCATGTTTCCGGTACAGCGGCAGTTGAGACAGCTGCCATAGATTCCAGCCTCACAACCTTAACGCCGGTTGCCACACAGCCTTTTGTCGGACTTCAAATGCCAACCGGTTTGCAGATGCCGGAAGACTACTCTTCCGGTAATGATGCGGCAGCCGCGGTTCAAAGTACCGGTGAGGTGCAGGGTGCTACCGTAGTCGGTACCTACACGGTAAAGAAAGGCGACACATTATCCAGTATTGCCAAAAATGTTTACGGCGACAGTACCAAATGGCGCAAACTTCTTTCCGCTAATCCAAAAGCCTTAAGCATTCCCGGAAACACAAAAACTCTTAAAGTTGGTGCGGTGTTATCCATCCCTAAATTGTAGGAAATTATTAAAATTAATTTGGCTTACTTAGGCTAAGCCAAGATTTTTTCAGTAAAAATAATTAATCTTTAATAACTATGTCTTTAGATCAAAATGACCAGACTTCGATAAAAAGCGACAGCGATTTGGCCTCGGGCAGCGGGCATAACGCTAATGATTTAAGTTTTTTAGCTTACATTATCGGGGCCAGTGTTTTAATGGGGTCGATTTTAATTTCCGCCACCCTGTTTTACAGCTTAAAGCAGTTTAGCGGCAGCCCCGTTGTGGACAGCTCGAGTAACTCCGCTCCGGCTGCGGCCCAGCAGCCACAAGGAACACAGCAACCAGCCGCTGCTCCCTCGGCGGCAGCCCCAACCGGTCCGGTTGTTGTTGCTTTAAAATCCAATGTGCCGTTTTTGGGCAGTGCCAATGCCAAGGTTACGGTGGTGGAATACGCCGATTATCAGTGTCCTTACTGCGAACAATTTTACAGCAAAACTTGGCCGGAACTAAAAGCTAAATATGTCGATAACGGAAAAATAAAATTTCTTTATCAGGATTTTGCTTTTTTGGGACCGGACTCCAATACCGCGGCTGAAGCTTCTCATTGTGCGGCCGATCAAAATAAATTTTGGCAATATCACGATTATTTGTTTTCCAATCAGGGAGCGGAAGGCAGCAGCTGGGCAATTGCCAGCCATCAAAAAGAATTTGCCCAAGCAATTGGCTTAAATACAGTAAAATTTGGCCAGTGTTTGGACAGCGGTAAATATAAACAGGAGGTTTTGGATGAAACCGCTCAGGGTAAAACTTACGGGGTTACTGCCACACCTTCGGTTTTTATCAACGGAACATTGATTTTAGGGGCTCAGCCGCTTGCGAACTTTGAACAAGCTATAGACGCGGCTTTGAGCAAATAGTTTGAAGTTCCATAAAAAATATAAATACCGGTTTGGTAGCGGCCAAAAGAATTCCAGTCAAATACTAAAAAAATTAAGCAGTAAAAAGCTAATTCTGAACTTTTAGCATATTGCCGGGTTTTATGTCGAAAACAGAACTAAAACAGCTGAATCCTCGCAGGTTATTACTTATTGTTATAATAACCGTGTTTTTGGTTGAGTTTGGAATTATGATCTTGCTGAGAACGTCCGGAATTTTTGACAGTGAGTGGGAAGACGTGATAGACGCTTTTTTACTTGTAGTTATTTTGTATCCGGTTTTATATATTTTGGTTTTTAAATCCATCCGCAAAGAGTTTGAGGATCGTAAAAAAATTGAGCAGCTTTCTTTGGAACAGGGCCAATTTTTAAGGACGATTATTGATACAGACCCAAATTTAATTTTTGCCAAAAATCGTGAGGGAAAATTTACCTGGGTAAATAAAGCCGTAGCGGACATGTACGGCACAACAATCGATAATTTGCTGGGGAAAACCGACGCGGATTTTAATCCGGCCAAGGAACAGGCCAAGAGTTTTGTCAGCGACGATTTGGAAGTGATAAAATCCGGCAAAATGAAAATTATCAACGAGGAGCCGGTAACCAATTCAAAAACGCTTAAAACCCGCTGGTTCCAGACAATTAAAGTCCCTTTGCAGTTTGACGGTAAAGATGTTCAGGTGCTTGGTATTTCAACGGATATTACCGAGCGAAGGGAAATAGAAAAGGAACGGCAGGCGCATACCAAAGATTTGGAAAGCCTTACCTCGGCTTTAAGTAGCGAGAAAATTGCTTTAGCCGAAACTAAAGCCAAAGATGAAGCCATGCTGGACAATATTGCCGACGGTGTTGTTGCCGTAAGCCGGGAGGGAAATATAATTTTTATCAACCAGGCGGCACAAAAAATGCTGGGTTGGAAAGCGGCGGAAGCTTTGGCTAAAAAGTGGTACGAAGTTTTGCTCCGGAAGGATGAAAAAGGGAATATTATTCCTCCCGAGCAGGGAGCCATTTATTCGGCGCTGACTTCCAAGCCGGCCAATTCCGTGATATCTTCTTATTATGTGAGAAAGGATGGGACAGATTTTCCCGTGGCCAGAGCCGTCGCACCCATTATTTTGAATAAAAAAATTATTGGAGCCATAAACGTATTCAGAGATTTTACCAGGGAAAAAGAAATTGACCGCGCTAAAAGCGAGTTCGTCTCTTTGGCCAGCCATCAATTGCGCACTCCCACCACGGCTATTAATTGGTTTTCCAAAATGCTGCTTAACGAAGAAGTCGGAAAATTTAATGAACAGCAAAAGCATTACTTGCTGCAAATTTATGAGGGCAATAAGCGGATGATGGAATTAATCAGCGCTTTGCTCGATGTTTCCCGAATTGAGCTTGGTACCTTTACGGTCCAGCCAAAGACCATTAGCCTAAAGGAAATTTCCAAAGGTATACTTGAGGAGCTTAAGCCGCAAATTACCGAAAAGAAGCTTAAGCTAACCGTGGATTTTCCTGCCCGGTTGCCTTTGGTAAAAGCCGATCCGAGGCTGACAAATATTGTTTTCCAGAATCTTTTAAGCAACGCCATAAATTACAGCCGGCCCAAGGGAAAAATTAAATTGGCAATAAGCGTTGAAAAAAAACAAAATATCGGGTATTATTTAATAACTGTGAGTGATACGGGTATTGGGATTCCGGAAAACCAGCAGGGTAAAATTTTTACAAAGTTATTCAGAGCGGAAAATGCCAAAGATGTCATTACCGACGGCACGGGCCTGGGTTTGTTTATAGTTAAATCTATTTTGGAAAACACCGGCGGCAGCATTTGGTTTGAATCAAAGGAAAACGTCGGAACAACTTTTCATGTTAAGTTCCCCATGTCCGGAATGGGGCAGAGGTCGGATAATAAAATTATATTATAAATTAAAAAATTAGTATTCCTAAATTTAGGATTGGGAGACTTGTATATGAGTAAAAAGATATTGATTGTGGAGGATGAATTAGTGCTTCTCGATGCTTTGCGCGATAAATTGACCAGGGAAAATTATGAAATAATTGAAGCTAAGAATGGGGAAGAAGGCTTGGCTAAGGCACTGACCAATCATCCCGATCTTATTTTGCTCGATATTATGATGCCTAAAATGAACGGACTGGATGTGCTAAAAAAACTCAGACAGGACGAATGGGGTAAAAATGTTCAGGTAATCATTTTTACCAATTTTTCCGAGGTGGACAAAATTTCTGAAGCTTTGAGCAATAAGGTGACGAATTATCTGGTTAAGGCCGACTGGGGAATAGACGAAATTGTTAAAAAAATAAAAGAAAAGGTATAGTTGAAGTTAAACCCGCTGCTCCTTCAGGATGCAGCGGGTTTTTTGCGGCGCCGGCCTTTATGGGCTAGATGCCGGTTGGCTGAACAAAAGTGATTGTCCCCGATTTTTGATTGACCAAAAGTCCCAGCATGGGAACGTCTTGGAGCGACGCGTGCAGCCTGGCGATTCCGATTTTTCCGGCAAGTACCGGGTATTTGGAGGTGGTGATGAATGCCACATGCCCCTTAGTGGATAAAACCACAGTGTCCGTTACGAGCAGGCTGTTGTTTTGGTCCACAAAGTCAATGGTGACCGTTTTTCCACCTCCGGTATTGGCTATGGCAATGGCAGGAGAGCGTTACCTTTTTGGCTCCCAGAAACGCCTAAAACTGCCATTTTCTGCTATGCTTAAGCGTTAAAATCTTTAAATTCGTACGAAAGGATGCAATAATGGCAAATATTTCAAAAAAAATCTCGCTATTCCTGTCCGAACTGCCACAGCAACAATGTAATTAAGAAAGCCACCAGGAACGGCAAAAGACGTTTCCTTTGTAAAGAAAACAATCATTGGTTTGAAATTAATTTTAACCACCACAATCCGGAAAGCTCTCCACTCTGGATTCAGCACATGGACGGCACGCCGTTTAGAAAGCTGGGCGACCAACATGGCTACTCAGCGGGCAAGCAGGTATTTTTAAAAGTCCAGACAGAAATTAACCAGTTGCCCTGGAACTGGCAGCTGACCAAAGATTTATGCGACCCTAAAAGGTTTTGTCTCCGCCTGGTCATCGACGGCAAATATATTAACGTCCAGGGCTTTGAACAAAAGATTCCCTTTATCTACGGCATAGACTATTTAACCCACGACATTATCCACGGCGACTTATTCCCGGCAGAGGACGAAGTGGCCTTCTCCCAGTTCTTCCAAAAACTTTATGACCTTGGTTACGATTTAGAAATTGTCATTGCCGATGACCGCGCCGGATTAAAACAGGCTTTAAACAAGGTCTTTCCCTACGCAAAACTCCAACTCTGCCAAAACCATTATGTGGAAAACATCCGGATAGATTTAAATTTTAGAAGCAGCGACAGATACCATCATTTTTTTAATTCCCTAGTCAAGCATGTGTTTACCGCTTCCGAGGATAAAATCACCGAGGGCTTAATGCATGTGTTTCATAACCGGACTGAGGGAAAAAGGATGCTCCAGAATATCGTCACCAAGATAAAAGCGCGGCAGGAAGATTTGTTTAACTATTTCCGTTTTAAAGACTGCCCGAACACCACCAACATAATTGAAAGTTACAACTCCCACTTCCAAGCACGCTTAAAAAGCATCAGAAGTTTCCAGAGTTTTGAATCCGCCAGAAAGTGGCTCAACGCTTACATCATCCGGAGGCGAACAAAAAAGTTTACCGACTGCAAGAAAAAATTTAAGCATTTAAACGGCCATGCGGCTTTAGAGCTTACCATTAAAAAACAGGCCGCTTGGCCTGAGGTTCTAAAAGATTTAGGAATTAATAGAGTAACTTATTTTGATTTTGAAGAAAATTTTCCGGAAAAAACCGACTATCAGGAGCCAAAAAGGTAACGCTTGC
>CAIWKW010000041.1 GCA_903913365.1 Candidatus Doudnabacteria bacterium
ACGTGACCAATGGTTCCTACATTGACGTGCACTTTGCTACGGTCAAATTTATCTGCCATTGTATTAAACCTTTCTTTCCCCGCGTTCTGCGGGGGATATTTGCCCGAGAAACCCTAAGTGCTGTGCCTGATCGATCTTTGGCACAAGACCAAGGGTTTATCTCTTTTTTCCCTTACGGAATCCAGAGCAAAAATTAATTAATTAACTACGACTTATTTTAAAGTTATTTAGTGAAATTGTCAAACCCGGTAGAATCACATTGCAACTTGGCGGTTCATCAAAACTTAACAAATAATAATCTAAAATTATTCAAAGTAAGTTAAATAACAATTTGCAATGTGCTCTACCGGGCAAGCCCGGCATTAGTAAGCCTTAAGAGGGCTGCTTTGCATAATCTGCTCAACTTCCTCAAACCCGGTGCTAAAATCATAATTGTATCGCGGGGGAAGAGCAAAAACATATTTGGCGTTACGCCCAAGTTCCGAAGGCGGGAATGGCGCGGCGGATACGCTTAATTTCTCCGCTTGTATTTGATTCCACTGATCCAAAGTAAAAACCATAACCGGGATATCTTCGTAATGGTTTTTTTCTGTCCATTTTGGATTGCGAATATAAATTTGCGGACCGTGAATCGGCTTGGAACAATCCCCTGCGTCCAGTGGACAGCCGTCCCATTGTTTGGCAAAAGCGGTATACCCTTTCCAGTCAGCCGGCAGAGAAAAAGTAAAGCTATACTCCGTATTATTATATTTTATCGGCAAAGACAAAGTTGTGGTTGTTGCCTGCGGCGGCGTAGTCGTGGCTTGGTTTTGCGAAGGTTGCGTTACAACCGGGACAGGTTTAACATCCGATTGCCTTGAGCACGCTCCGGCCAATAAAATTATTGTCCCGACAATTATAAACTTTCCGCTCTTGGCAGATATATAGTTATTCATTTTATCCTATTATTATTTTATAAATCTAAACCCGTTCCTTAAGACATCCAGCTTGCTCCAAATGTCCGTTTTATCAAATTCCGCCTTGGGCGGGTTAAAATTTTGTGCATTGGTCCAACGGGCGGTTTCATCTATTTCATAGCACAAATCACCGTAAAGAGCCCTGCTGAAATGAGTCTCGCTAAAATTGCCTGCGCCGGCGTCGGTATTTTTGGCTGTCATAAATACAACGTCATTTACCTGCACTGCGCCCAAAACTTGGCCTCCCGCCACTTCCTGCGCGTCAAAAGCCGCACACTCGGCGCCTGTTTTTCCCTTGTAAACCAATACGGAAACTGCCGCGGATTCCAGGTTTGTATTCTGAAAAGTATCATTTTTCAGAACAAAACACATATCGGGTGAAAGCCCATAAGGCGTGCAGGCGGAAAAGTTTACGCCTTTGGTATTATTGGCTTTTACGCTTGCTCCGGTAAAAAGATCAAAATAATTTAAATACAAAAATTTAAAATGTTCCGCAGCATTGTTATATACGAGCAAAGTTAGCGGAGCAGGCTTTTCCGCAACCGGCGGTTTTTGCTCAGGACCCGCCGGAGTAGAAGTCGCCTGCTGGATTTGCGCGGGCGCATTTTGGACAGCCTGGTTTTGGCTCTGAGTTTGTTGAACCGCCGCTTCATGCTTTCCGCACGAAACTGCCAAAAATAAAATTACCGGGATAATAAAATATTTCTTCATATTGTTTTTGAGATACCAATATACAGATACATTCTGATAATACCGATAACCGTAATCAGCGGCATCAGTATTATCCGTTTCATCCGTATCATAGTTAGTTTATAAATCGTCTATATCCGTTTTAGGACCTTCAAAATCAAAACTCGGGTCTATTACCTCGGCGCGCAAATCCACGCTCACGTGATGCTGGCGGCCTTCGTCAGTTGGCGCAACTGGCTTGCTAATTACCGTTGGCCCCTGAACTTTCTGGCCATAACCGGGGGCAACCGGCAAATCTTCCATTTGCGCTTTTAAAATTTCTTTATTAATTTTTTCCACATCCATTACCTGTTTTTGCAGCTTGCCCAATAGCAGCCTCTGATATTCTTCCACGGGCATAATTACCAATTTTGGCTCCCCGCTTTCATCAATAACAAAA
>CAIWKW010000042.1 GCA_903913365.1 Candidatus Doudnabacteria bacterium
CAGCTGTGTTAATTCTAAATATTTCGGTTGTTGCGCGATTGAAAATTAAGGAGTTGTTTGTTCTGCTTTTGGCAGTTTCCTTTCGCAATTAGTATTAATTATACCTAAAAAGTCCTAAAGATGTAAGTCCTCCTTAAACTCTTGCCTAAAGCCTCTAAAGAGTGTTATATTTTACCCAGCGACAAAAAATGTTGCCAGGAATTGGGCTTTTGGATTACCCTGGTTCCGTTAAATTTTTTTAGGATGCGTAGCTCAGCCTTGCCCCGTTAGACTTTTTGAATAATTATCTCAAGATTTGTATTCGCATTTCAGGAGTGATTGACTTGAATCCATTATTTTCCACAAAGTCTAACGGGGTGAAGTTACCTGCCTGCCGGCAGGCAGGGAGCGCTGTATTTTCACCCCGTCACCATTTCGGGGAATTTGCAGCAAATTTCTTTAAAAGCATTTGGGCGGTTAGCTCAGCTGGTTAGAGCGCTGCATTCACATTGCAGAGGCCACAGGTTCGAATCCTGTACCGCCCACCATGTTCCATTCGCTTCGCTCAGGTATATGGCACGCCGCCTTGGTTTTAGTTAGCGCTTGCCATGCCATAAGTAAAGCAAATGGTACATGCCCTGCACCGGAGGCTTCAGCCGGCTGGTATAGGGCAATATAGCAGTTCAGATATTTGGCGTATCCACGCAATTAAGCAGAGCGAGTTAAGTGTGAGCTTTTTCTCTTTTGGCCTAGTTGCACAAATTCCCAACTTAAATTATAATTGTCTCACTTTGAGGTTTCGTTACGCCTGGTTTACATAAATTATCGTAAGGCACAGTTATCTATTATTAAATTTTATTTTGTGGACGCAGAAGAAAACAAAAAACCAACTGAAACTGGCGGCCGGCTTAATTCGGTTGGCGCGTTTATTTGGGATTTGGTAAAAATTTTAATTATCGCGCTAATTATAATTATCCCGTTTCGCAGATATGTGGCGGAACCTTTTGTGGTCTCCGGATCTTCCATGCTGCCGAATTTTCATAACCACGACTATTTGATTGTGGATCGTTTTTCCTATATTGCCGGCAATCCTCAGCGCGGAGATGTAATTGTTTTGCTTTATCCAAAAGATGTTTCTCAATTTTTTATAAAACGCATTATCGGACTTCCCGGAGAAACCGTATGTTTTAACAAATATTGCAATACCGACGGCCAGCCCGACGGCCATGTCTATATTGTTAATGCCCAGCATCCGGAAGCTTGGCAGTTAAGCGAATCATATCTTCCCAGCAATACAGAGACCTCTTCCAGTCCGGCTCCTGTTCATTTGGCCAGCGGTCAATATTTCGTTTTGGGAGACAACCGTACCGGCAGCAGTGATTCCCGAGTTTGGGGTATTTTGCCCAGTGATGATATAGTGGGGAAAGTTTGGGTAAAAATTTATCCTTTCAGCGATTTTGGGGCTTTCCACACGCCAAGCTATTAGCAAGCAAGTTAAAAGTTGAAAGTAAAAAGTAAAAAGTGGAAACGCGAAACTTTATAACTTTAAGAACTTTACAAACTTTATAACTTTTATTACATGGGTCGACCAAAAAAAAATTTAAACGCCACAGCGTATACGCCAAAAAAAATTCAAAGTCTGGACGGTTTTGAAGATGTGGTTACCGAAGTGGACGGCTTGTGGGGTTTTGCCTTAAGAAGGCTGTCCAAGCTTTCCCGCGTATAC
>CAIWKW010000043.1 GCA_903913365.1 Candidatus Doudnabacteria bacterium
CCATTTAAAATTTTTATAAATTAATTCCCTTGAAGACGGTCTTCAGGGGGCTGTTTCCATTTCCCTTGAAGACCGTCTTCAAGGAACAAAAACTCGCCAATTTATTTTAGCACATATCTGCCGTATCGCTATAATTGACCTTTAAATTCAGCGGAATATTTTTTTTGTTTTATTTAAGGTTAAAATCATATTTAACTTTTTAAATAAGCGATATTTTTTTAAACTGTGGATGAAAATCTTGCCCCTCCTTGGATCTCTTGCTACACTTAATTTTAGAAAAATTGTTTTTAAAAATTAAAAATATTTATAGCGATTTGGTTTTAGCCCAGCCGCACTAGCACCTAATTTTGGCTAAAATTTTCCTGAATTTCCTTCAAGTCCTGTAAATATTTATTATCGTTTAACGGCACTTAGAAGCTATCTCTCTTTATAAGCTCACAGCCAAAAAACCGATAAAGGGAACAATATTCCGGAAATTAAATCTTGGTTCTCCGCGCTCAGGAAATTCATTTTGCGGACCACCTTCCTCATTCAATATTACGCAAAGAAGCTTCTTTTTGAAATAAAAAGAAGGGCTCCTATGCTTCGAAAATTACATTTGGAAAGTTTCCCGGCAATCCACCTTAAAAAAATGGATTGGATGGATTTTTTATTGAAATTTTCCAGTGAGCTTATGGTTCTAACCGTGTGCCTAGTGGCGGCCGGTTTGAACATTTTTTATTTTGCCGGGGCCAATGGAAAAAGCTTTCAAGACCAAAGCTTGGCCAGCAGTTTCATTAACCGCCATACCGGCCTAAACGAAAAACTTTTTGCAAAGAACAGCAGCATTGTTACCGTGGTATCGGACGGAAGTTTTCTGCCCCAGGCGCAGGCCGATTACTTTACCGGGCTGGACAGCCAAAACATTGCCAGCCAGGACACCGCCGGCGACGACAGCCTGGTTATAGGCAATGAATCCACTATTTTAGCCCCGAACCCGGACAGTGTACAAAGCCTTATTCAAAAACAGATTAAAATTTATCAGACCCAGGCAGGCGACACCATACAATCCGTTGCCGGACAATTCGGTATTTCCCAGCAGACAATTATGTGGGCCAACAACCTGTCATCCCCTTCTCTTAAGCCGGGCTGGCAGTTGATTATTTTACCAACCAACGGCGTTTTGGTTAAAGCCGCCAGCAACGATACTCTGCCGGACATTGCCCATAAATATAATCCGGAAAAATACAATACCAACGCTACGGTTCGTGAAAATTCCGCGGACCAGCTTTTGCAAAACATTATTTCCTACAATGCCTTAGACAGCGCGGAAGACATTAACCCCGGCGATTTAATTATTGTTCCCGGAGGACAAATTGTCAGCCAACCCGCACCGCCGGCTCCCAAACCCTCACCCAAGCCCAAAGTAAAAGGCAAAACCACCCCGGCTGCCCCGGACACCAGTTTAAATGACATTACCAGCCTTGGCGACGGCTACGACGGAGTAAACCACCTTTTCCCCAAAGGATACTGCACCTACTACGTTGCCAACAAAATGAAAATTACTTTTGGCGGCAATGCCAAAAATTGGCTGGCCAATGCCAGAGCTTCGGGCTATGTGGTAAGCAATGAGCCCGCTCCCCGCACTGCCGTGGTTACAACGGACAGCAAGCGCTACGGCCACGTGGCTTATGTGGAAGAGGTTACGGACAGCGCCATTTTGGTTTCGGAAATGAATTTTGAACATTTTAATAAAGTTGACGAACGCTGGATTCCGATAAATAGCCCGACTATCCGCGGGTACATTTATCCGTAGAGGATAGAAAAGAATATTGAATTTAGAATATAGTCCGCCAGAGGCGGATCCGCCTCTAACGGAAATATAATTAAAACACTCAGCCTGCGGCCGAGTGTTTTAATTTGATTATAATGACCATTCTTTACATATCTGCTATAATCAAGCCAATGAATAAGGAATCAACCAAAGGTTTTTTTGCACTACTTGGGTCCGGCCTGATACTCGGAAGCTTCGGTATTTTTGTCAGATCTCTCAGCCATGATTTAACCGGCTACCAACAAATTGTTTTTAGAAATTTTTTTGCTCTGGCGTTTGCTCTTGCCATTTATTTTTTTATTAAAAATGGCGCCACATTAAGAATCAATCAGAAAAAATATGTACTCTTATATGGAATATTTTTTCCTTTATCCGCACTTTTTTATACGCTTTCAATTTTGCAGACTAAAATAGCACTCACCATACTTTCCTTGTACATTGGTTCCATAATAGGATCTTTTTTTATAGGAATATCTTTTTTTGGTGAAAAGGTCAATCGCAAAAAAATAATAAGCATCGTACTGGTGATTGCCGGGTTGGCTTTTATTAGTTTTCCGATAACCAAAAACAGCATTAATCTCGGTGTTCTTTTTGGATTTTTGGCCGGAGCTTTTGAATCAATGGGTAATGCTTTTCGCAAACATTTGGGAGACAAAGTTGACAGATTTTTTCTTGTTGCGGTCGCAATGCTCGGCGGGGTATTAATTTCAACGGGGATGATTTTGTTTAGTAATCAAAGTCTTGTTTTTCTCCATCAGATATCTGCGTTTAATTGGTTCGTCGGTTTGTTTTTTGCCGTACTAATTGTTATTATGCAATACCTTACAATAGTCGGATTCCAGCACTTTGATTTAAACCTCGGTACCCTGGTTAGATCGTCTGAAATAATTTTTGGAATTATTTTTGCCATGTTGTCTTTCAAAGAATTTCCGAATGGTAAAGAAGCGGTTGGCGGTTTATTAATAGTACTAGCAATTATTCTATCCCATTTAAATTTTAAAACATCGTCAAAAATTACCAGCATTGCATAGCTTATAAATAAAACACTCTGCAAAATGCCGAGTGTTTTATTTGCTAGCAATACTGCCGACTTCTGAATTCAAAATTCTATATTCTAAATTCTCACCCCCTACGGCTGCACTGTGCCGTTAGCATAGCCGTTCTGGCCTTGCAGATCGGAAGTGGCAATGTCGCGGGCGGAAAGAGGAACATCTTGGCCGGTGAACAAATCTTTGGCCGTGGCGGAAATATCTTTAACCAATACAACCGAACGGTTAACTTCGGAAGACCCGGGATTTAGATTCAAATTAAAAGTTAAAATTTTTGCCTGGGCAAACCTGCCGGTATTGGCCGGAAGGCTGCCAAAATTCCAGGTAAGCTTTCCGGTGGAGGCATCGTACTGTACATTGGCCGCTTCCGCGGTATTTACACTACCGGAAACAAAACCTCCGGAACCCAGGGGAATAAAGGCGGTCAGAACGCCGTTGCTGAAATCGTTGCTGGAATTGGTTAAAGAAAGGCCGACCTGATATGTTGTGCTTTTGCCTACCTGCGGGGGCAATTGTCCGGAATTAAAATTTAAGGCCGTACCAACTGTGGCGGGACTGGAAACTTTTAAAGTAAGTTGATTGCCGGGAAAGGCTGTGCCATATTCAGTGGCCGCAATTTTTATACTGGAAACTACCGTCAAATTTTTAGACGAATCTTTGGTCGCGGGATTGTTTATTTTTAAGCTAAAGGATAATTGACCCGAAGCATTTGGCAAAAGGCTGGCCAGCTGAGGAATTCCGGAAGCATTCCATACTATGGCGCTGTTGTTTATCTGCCCGCCCTGAGCCTTTACTGAACTTAAATCAATTACTTTAGAATTTAAATCCACCTCTATATTTACACCCGTTGCGGCCAAACTGGAGTTGTTTTGATAGCTGACGTTAAAAGTCAAATTGTCACCGGGCTTAATTACGCCAGCCTGATTATCGGGCTGAAGCACTTGGGTTACCAGCAATGGTAAACTGGAAATTCCGGTGGTAAAGGAAGAACTGTTCTGAGTAAAAAAAGTTCCGTCCTGGCTTAGAATTAAAAACTCCGCCGTGGCTGTCATCGATTGTCCCGGCCCCGCCGAACCAAAAGTCCCCTGAATTTGTATGGTGCCGCTGCCGCCTTTGGCCAGCGTTCCTATATTCCAGGTATCGGAACCGAGGTCCGGAGTCGGATTGGCCGAAGCATAAACAAATCCTGTGGGGTAATCCATCTTTATTCTGGCATTCTGAATATCATTTTGTGAATTATTTTGATAATTTACGCTATAGGTAATCAGTTGCGCGTTGCTGGTGCTTTGCGGTCCCTGCAGGCTTATTGTAACGTCGGAGGCCGTAAGCCTGATAGTAGACGATTGCGCTTTTATAAACTCGGAATTAAAATTATTGTAGCTGTAATGCAGCTTAATATCCAAAGTTTTTTGATCGTTAACGTTACCGGTAACTTTGGTTTTTAAAAAAATAGTGACATTTTGTCCTGGGATTAAATCCGGGACTGTAAAAAGAGTTCCGGAAAGATTTTGCGCATTTGGCGTACTGCTTTCATAGGTCATGCCGTCCGGAAAAGTTAACTCAAGCTGTTGTTTTACCAACTTTTGGCTGTCGTTATTTTGTATGGTAATTTGATAAACCGCTTCTCCCCCGCTTTGCACTGTCTGGGGCACTGCCACACTGACGGAGACGTTTGCCTCTTTTGGCGCAACCACCGGCGTTTTCCTAAAAGCAATAAACGAAAGTATGCCAATAACCACGACTCCTATTAAAATTGCCCAGAAATAAATTTTATTGGCGCCATAAAAGTCCTTAACACCCTGAAAAAAAGATTTTTTTGCCATAGAAGGTTCGGGAATGAGTTTTTCTTTTAATTCATTATCCAGAATCGGCGTTTCCACGGATTTAGTTACAAACCCTGAACTCGACTGGCCGCCGCCGGTTACGCCGTCAATTTGATTTTCTGTCATAAATTTTAAATTTAATTTTAGTACTTTTTCTTAGCAAAAATTTTTAATTTTCAATCTTTCAATCTAATTTAACTATATTATACCACATTACTGCCTTAAATATTTTTCAGATTTTACTTTTCTCTCCAGCTGATATTCAATAAACATGGACAAAAGGCTTTGCAGTTCCGTTACATTTCTGGCACTGTTAGAATTCTCCAGTCCGTTAAAACCGCCGGACGAAAGGCTTAGATAATCACGGTATATACTCGGGCTAACCATAATGCCGTCCTGAGCTTTGTGATAACCAAACCCGCCCATGCTGGGACTGAAAAAAACAGCCTCCGCTGGCCTATAAGGGGCAGCGCTGATGCTCAAGCCCGCTGTTGCCAGGATATCTATTTTAAAGCGGGCAAGAAAAATTTCCAGCTTTTCCTCCGTGCTTTCCGAATCCAAAAATCGCAAAAATTCCAAAAACATATTAAAAAGTTTTTCGTTTTTTTGTACGTCCGGGGTAAATTTCAGCACCAGCTCCATGGCGTAATATGCAACTTTTACCCGGCTCAAGCTTTCCCGCATATGCAAAAAAACCTCCATCGGTTCCACGGAGATAATTTTTGGCAGGTTGCCTGAACTCAAAGTTAAGCCGACTAAAAATAAATTTTGCAGCCTTTGCTGAAGCTTTGATTTTGACGATTTAATGGACTTGGCAATTGCCCGCACTTTCCCCTGCTCTTTGGTGAAAAAAGTTATAATTTCATCCCCTTCTTTAAAGGGCTGTTTTTTCAGGATAATGGCCGTTAGTTTTTGTTCGCGTGGCATTGTTTTGCAAGTTAAAAGTGACAAGTCACAAGTAACAAGTCCCGGAAAGTGCCCGACTTGTCACTTTACACTTGTCACTTGTTACTGTTTTTATATCTTGACCATTCCAATCCAAATTGCCTTACCGTCTATTTCCGACTGCTGTTCAAAGTCCACTTCCACTTCCAGGCTCTTGTTTATTTGGCTGACAAAAGTTTTTTTGCGATCCACAAAATTTAATAAAGTATCTTCCAGTTTTTCATCCTGGGTGTTGTAATATAAATCCACCAAATCGCCGACTTTAAGACCGCTCTTTTTTCTTAAATCCTGAATTTTTCTTTCCAGCTCCCTGGCAAAACCTTCCTGCCTGAGTTCGTCGGTTAAGTTTGTATCCAAATAAAAAGCTTCCACGGTTTTGGCTCCAGGGGCAACAACTATGCCGGACGACGGCCTGGTGTCTTTATCCAAAAGTGCCTGATCGATTTGTTTGACGTTAAGTTCTTCCAGAATTAGCCGGCCGAATTCTTCCGGCAAATCGGAATTTTTTTGTTTGGAGGAAAAGGCAACGGCGCGGAGCGGCTGGCGAACAGGCAAGGCTTTATCTTTGCGCACAGCCAAACCGAGAGCCGAAACTTCGCGCACAATTTCCATTTTTTCTAGAACATCGGTTTCAACAGCTTCAGCAGACCAATCTGACCACAAAGCCAAATGCACAGACTCTTTACCGGTAACGTCTTTATAGATAAAATCCGCCAAAAACGGCATAAACGGCGCCAGCATTTTAGCCAGCTCGGAGAGTACAAAACTTAAGGTTTCTCCGGCCTGAAGGCTTACCTGGCCGTCCATTTTTAGCCTGTCGCGGCTGCGGCGCAAATACCAGGTGGAAAGGTCGTTAATAAATTCAACAATTTCTTTGCCCGCTTTCACTGTATTATATTCGTCCAAATAACCGCTAACTTTTGAGTGCAGTTCAAACAGCTTGGCCAAAATCCACCTGTCCAAAACGTGGTTTGATGCGGGGCGGGTTTCCGGCGCCTTTCCTTTATAGTACATGCGCAAAAAGCTCCAGACATTGTATACCAGCATGTTAATTTTTCGGCTGATTTCCGAAACGCTTTTCTCGCTGAAATTTACATCGTCCGCATTCATTACCGGGCAGGTAAGAAGATAAAAACGCAAAGCGTCGATGCCGTATTTTTCCACCAAAATCCAGGGATCGGGAAAATTATTTTTGCTTTTGGACATTTTGTTTCCGTCTTCGGCCAAAATGTTCCCGGTGGTGACAATATTTTTAAACGGAGCGTGGTCAAAAGCCAAGGTTGAGACAACCAGCATTACGTAATACCAGGCGCGCACCTGGCCAATGTATTCGGCCACAAAATCAGCCGGGAACCTTTGTGCAAACATCTCCTTATTTTCAAACGGATAATGCAGTTCCGCAAACGGCATGCTGCCGCTTTCCACCCAGCAGTCCACAACTTCCGGCACGCGGCTCATTTTTTGTCCACATTTTTCACATTTTAGTTTTATTTGGTCGATGTATGGACGATGAAGATCCAAGGATTCCAATTCAGCCGATGTGTAGTTTGCCGATTTATCGGCCACTCCGGCAGCTTCGTTGCCCATAAATGGGTGGACTACAAATTGCGGATAAACCTCTCTAAAGTTTGTTGATTTTTTAACAAGCTCTTCAACCGACCCAACACAAACAACATTCTTGCAATCACCAAATTCGCATTTCCAAAACGGCAAAGCCGTGGCCCAGTAGCGGTTGCGGGAAATGTTCCAATCCGGAGCCGACTCCACGCTCTTGTCAAAACGCCCAAACTTTAAATGCTCGGGATGCCAATTCATTTCTTCGGCATTTAGCTGCCTTAAGCGGGCTTTAACTTTTTGAATATTTATAAACCACGCGGGCAAAGCGTTATAAAACAAAGGCGTGCCGCAGCGGTGGCAATGCGGGTAGCTGTGAGTGTAGGCCTGGCTCTTGTATAGCTTGCCGGCAGCGCTTAAATCTTTAATAACAATTTTGTCGGCGTCTTTAAAAAACACGCCGCGCAAATGCTCCGGGTTATTGGGCACATTTAAGTAACGACCCTGATGGTCAAGCATGTCTATGCGGGGCAATTCTTTTTCTTTAGCCAGCTGATAATCTTCGTCGCCGTACATGGCCGCGTTATGAACCACGCCGGTACCGTCCGTGGTGGTGACAAAATCCGCCAAATAAATTTTATGAGCCCGGGCGGGATTACCTCCTACCAATTCCACTTGCAAATTATTGTGGGAGTTGGGAATAACGCTTTCGTAAAGAGGCTCGTATTCCAAGCCTTCCAAATTTCTGGCCGCGTACTGGGAAACAATTTCATAACTGCCGTCGATTATTTCCAAACGGTCTTTGGCTAAAATAAAGCGCTGACCGTCTTCGTGTTCAATTAACACATAAACAATGTCCGGACCGATGTTTAAAGAAGTGTTGCCGGGCAAAGTCCAGGGCGTAGTGGTCCAAGCGAGCACAAAAGTTTTGTCGTCGGTTAAGTCATTTAAAATTCTTTGGCCTTTGCGGAGTTTAAATTTTACGTAAACCGATTCTTCAGTTATATCTTTATAGCTGTTGTCCATGGCAACTTCAAAATTGGAAATCGGGGTTTCGCAGCGACTGCAGTAAAGCAAAACTTTTCTGTCTTCATAAACCAAACCCTTGTCCCAAATTTGTTTAAGCGCCCACCAAACGGATTCCTGATAGGTGGTATCCATGGTTTTGTAGGAATTTTCAAAATCCACCCAGCGCCCCATTCGCCTGACCATTTTTCCCCACTCTTCGGCATAGCTTAAAACGTTTTCCCGGCAAGTCTGATTAAATTTATCCACGCCAAATTCTTCAATCTGCTTTTTGCCGGAAATTTTTAATTTTTGTTCAACGATATTTTCAATGGGCAAACCATGGCAATCCCAACCCCAAACCCTGCGGACATAATGGTCTTTCATTGTCTGGTAACGGCCATAGAAATCTTTTACAGTAGAACCAAGAATGTGACCATAGTGAGGCAGACCCGTGGCAAAAGGAGGGCCATCGTAAAAAATGTAAGGGCTTTTGTCCTTTGTCTGCTCCAGGGATTTTTCAAAAATTTTATTCTCATCCCAAAATTTTAATATGTCCTGTTCCAGCTTATTAAAATCGGGTGCGGTTGATGGTTTTTTTTCTTCTGTCATAGCTCTAAATTCTTAATTCTATATCAATCAATATTCTAAATTCTATATTCAAAATTCGGGTTCCCTACATCTCCTCCGGCGCTTCAATACCTAATAGATAAAGTCCGTTTGAAATTACCTGCGCCGTGGCGGTAATTAGAGTTAACCTGAAAGCTTTTAATTGTTCGTCTTTCTCCTGCGTTACCGGCACTGCCTGATAAAATGAGTTAAAGGTTTGGGAAAGCTCAAACAGATAATTGCACAAAAGATTCGGTAAATATTCTTTTGCCACCTGAGCCACAACTTCGGGATATTGGAGTAGCTTGCGAATAACGGCAAGTTCAGAAGTGTTGTAGTCTGCCGATTTATCGGCCTCCGATTGCGTGCCCATAAATGGGCGAACTACACCAGCACCCACTTTTCTCAAAATTCCAAAAATCCTCGCATGCGTATATTGTAAATAAGGGCCGGTGCTTCCTTCAAACGAAATAACCTTTTTCGGATCAAAAATAATATCGCTCTTTAAATTATGAGACAGCTGAAAGTATTTCATCGCTGCCGTTGCCACTTCTTTGGCAACGGTATCTTTATTTTTCAGGCTTGGGTTTTTTTCCTCTATAATTTCCAAAGCCCTGGCTTGAACGGAACGAATAAAATCGTTGGCATTAATTATGGTTCCTTTCCTGCTGCTCATAGCGCCCTCAGGCAATTTTAAAAATCCGTAAGCTATATGAATGGCTTCCTCCGGGGAATTAATATGGCCCATAAGCTCCAGAATTTTAAAAGTCTGGGCAAGCTGGTGATTCTGGCGAATGTCCACCACATAAAGCTGTTTTTCAAAGCCTTGATTTTTTCTGAAAATATAAGCGGCCAGGTCTCTGAGCAAATAGGTTGTACCACCATCGGACTTTAGCACCACCGCCACCCCCAGATTATATTGCTCAAGATTTACTATTTGTGCGCCCTGAGATTCCACAAGCAGTTTTTTTTCTTTCAATTCTTCAAGAACTCCCGGCATTTTATCTTCAAAGAAACTTTCCGGCCAATTATGGTCAGCCCTTCTAATCCCGAGTTCCGAATATATTATTTCATATTCCTTCCAGCTCCAATCGCGGAATTGCTCCCATAATTTTCTATTCTCTTCGTCTCCTTTTTCAAGCTTTACAAACTCCTGCTTCCCCTGCTCTCTTAATTCAGGATTTGTTTCCATTTCCGCGTTTATTTGAACGTATAGCTTATTAAGTTCTTCTATGGGATTTTTTTCAACAACAGGCCTGTTGCCGTATTTTTTATAAGCCAAAAGCAAAAGGCCGAACTGCGTTCCCCAGTCCCCCAAGTGGGTGTCGGACTCCGGCTTAAATCCTTGAGATTTTAAAATCCGAGACAGGGAATCGCCGACAATCGAATTGCTCAAATGCCCAAGGTGTAAAGGTTTTGCCACGTTTGGCTGGAAATACTCAACCAAAATTTTCTTGCCTTCGCCAGCAAGGCTGCATCCATATAAATCTCTTTGTTCCAAAATTTGATTAAAGCTGTGAATCAAAAACTTCTGAGAAAACTTAAAATTAATAAACCCGCCTTTTTCTTCCACAAAATCAAGAGCATATTCTGTGTCGGCTTTTTTAATTTCTTCAATAATTTTGGCGGCCACGTCTTTGGGGCTGGCTTTGACTTTTTTGGCCAAAATTAAAGCCGCATTTGAGGAATAATCGCCAAAAGCGGGATCCGGGGGCACGGAAATATCTAAAACGTCCAAATGGGACGTTAGTTTTAGAGTTGACAATGCTACGGAAAGAAAATGATTTATAAGGAATAGAGCAAATTGTTGCAACAAATCCAGCCCTAGCATCTAAGATGATGTTTGGAAAAAACAATGGGAAAATGCGTGAATTTATGATGACTAGTGGG
>CAIWKW010000044.1 GCA_903913365.1 Candidatus Doudnabacteria bacterium
AACATCAGCCGCGGTTAATGTGGAAGTGCTGCGTGAAGAAATTGTTGTATCCAAATTATCGGCAATCAGTTTACCAATACTGCCGGTAGTGGTCAGACTGCTCTTGGCCATATCCCAAATGGCTTTGGTGGAAGAAGCTGTAAGATCCACTGTTCCGGCTCCTCCGGTGGTTGTTCTGGTACCGTAAGCCCAAACATCGGCCGCGGAGATATTATTAAGGTTGTTAATTAAAGTTTTATTAGCCAGCACCGCGGTCATAATAGACGATGAAGCATTGCTTACATCGGACTGCGTTGCAATCTTTTGGCCATTGGTCAAATTTTGATCGGTCAACTGGCGGCTGGGGGCAAAAGTACTGTTCCAAACATCGGCGGCCAGAGAACCAAAGGCAGTTAGAGTTCTGTCGCCGTTTATATTTCCCCAAATGGCTTGGACCAAATTGGAAACATTATCCAGCCCTCTGCCCGGGATGGTCCAAACCGCCGAAGCAATGGAAGTGGTCGCGTAGTCGGTTAAATTTCTGGTCGGATTGCTCCAGACAGCGCTGGCAACGGTAGAAGTAGAAACGCCGGCCACTTGCTGACCCACGCTACCCGGTGTATTCAAAAGAGAAGTTGCCCTATCCCAAATTGAGGCAACCAAATCCAAACTCCTGCCCGGGATGGTCCAAACTGCGGAAGCAATGGAAGTAGTCGCGTAGTCGGTTAAATTTCTTGTTGGGCTGTTCCAGACTGATGAAGCGATGGTGGACGTAGAAAAATTGTTCAAGCCGCCAATTAAACCGCCGAGCGTGGAGCTGGAGTTGTTTACATCGGACTGCGTTGCAATCTTTTGGCCATTGGTCAAATTTTGATCGGTCAACTGGCGGCTGGGGGCAAAAGTACTGTTCCAAACATCGGCCGCGGCATTGCCCAAAGCGGTCAGAGTTCTGTCGCCGTTTATGTTTCCCCAAATGGCTTGGACCAGATTGGTAAAATTATCAAGGCCTCTGCCCGGGATGGTCCAAACTGCGGAAGCAATGGAAGTGGTGGAATAGTCGGTTAAGGTACGAAGCGCACTGCTCCACACGGAAGAAGTAATTGAGGAGGTTGCATAATCGGTTAAGGTTCGCGTGGCATTATTCCAAACGGCGGAAGAAACACTGGAAGCAATTGAGGAAGATAACGTTGTGGTATCCACCGAAGCGGAGCCCACTATAAAACTCCGGTCTTCCCTGACCAAATCGCCGGTGGAACTGTCGCCGCAGCTTAAAACTGCCGGCCAAACTCCATTGTTCGGTCCGCTTATTGGAACTGGTGTGAAGCTGTAGCCATGCCAGCCGGTACTATCGCCGGTGGTGGTTGCGGTAACCACGTTATTGCCGCTGGGATCGGAAATTACAATGCTGCAGGGAGTAGTGGTTGGATTGTAGCTGTCGTCATATATAAAATCCCCTACCGTTACCTGAGCGCCTGGGGCATAAATTTGATATTCGGCAAAAACTTTTTTTAGCGGAGAAACCGCAAAAAGCAGCGCTAAAGCCAAGGGGACAACAAATAATAATTTAGCGTTGCTTATCATAGAAAAAATTACAAAATATTTTACTTTTGTATTGACTGTATTGAACAATTAAATTTTGGCCTGAAAAAAATTGCCGCATTCAAATTTATCTTTTTCAAAACGGCTATTTCAAGGGCCGCTTTTATGAAGCGCCATATTAAAAAAATATTTGCAGCTGCCTAAAAGCGGCCCCTGAAATTTAAACTAATTTTTTTTGCTGTCTGACGCGGGTTTTGATTGCGCGGTTTGAACAGGTTCATCTTTAAACGCATTGCGCAAGTGGCGAATGGCATCCGCTACGCCTTTGGTAAGATCGGGAATTTTTTTAGCGCCAAACAGCACTATTAAAATAACGGCGATAATCAGCAAATCTTTTGTTCCTAAATCGAACATAAAATTTTCCTTGTTTGTTAGTTAGTTAATGAACAAGTATCCTAAAGGCAATAAGTTTGCCCTTAGCCAAACTTTGTTAGCTTTTTTTTGTGTCCACCGGAGGCTGCGGCTGGGTAGGCTCGTCTTTAAAAGCATTGCGCAAGTGGCGCATGGAGTCCACCAGGCCTTTGGTGAGCTGCGGAATTTTTGTGGCGCCGAATAAAAACACAACTATAACCGCAATTATCACCAAATCTTTTGTTCCAAAATCAAACATATATTTTTTCCTTGTTATCGCTTAGTTGATTAATTTCCACCAAAGGTGGCTTAGCTATATCGGGGCGGTAGCCCCGGTTAATAAATATTGTAACATAATACAGAGCCACAAGCGGCAGGGCCATTAAAGTAATGGACAAAGCGTCGGTGGGCGGCAGCAAAGAGACAAAAACAAAAATTCCCACAATAGCGTACCGCTGTTTTTTTATCAAAGTGGTAACTTTTACAAAATTCAGCCTGATTAAAATTGTCAGAATAATCGGCGC
>CAIWKW010000045.1 GCA_903913365.1 Candidatus Doudnabacteria bacterium
AACTCCCCCTAGCCCCCTCTTTAAAGAAAGAGGGGGAAGCTCCGCAGATTATCCCTAAAGCTGCATGTCAAAAGGAAAGGCAGAGCAATGCGCCCCCTCTCTTTTCAAAAGAGAGGGACGGGGAGAGTTTAACTCAAAGTTGTTTTGTTTAAGGTTTCTACCACAAAAAAACACGCTTCTTTTTCAGAAGCGTGTTTTTTGTGAGATATAATTTGGAAATTACGGTTTCAAAAATTTTACCAATAGCAGCGCCACAATGTTGATAATCTTTATCATCGGGTTAATGGCCGGGCCCGCGGTGTCTTTGTAAGGATCGCCAACCGTGTCGCCGGTAACCGCGGCTTTGTGGGCGTCTGAGCCTTTACCGCCGTAGTTACCTTCTTCAATGTATTTTTTCGCATTATCCCAGGCAGCTCCGCCGGTGGTCATGGAAATTCCTACGAATAATCCGGTTACAATACAGCCAACTAATAGTCCGCCCAAAGCCGCGGCACCCAAGAATAATCCTACCAGAATCGGCACCACAACCGGAATTAAAGCCGGAATAATCATTTCTTTAATAGCTGCTTTGGTCACAATGTCCACTGCTCTGGAATAATCGGGTTTGGCCGTGCCTTCCATAATGCCTTTAATTTCGCGGAACTGTCTGCGCACTTCTTCCACCACCGCTTTGGCAGCATTGCCTACGGCAGACATGGCAATGGATGCAAACAAGTAAGGCAAAAGTCCGCCAATGAGCAAGCCTACCAAAACACGGCTGTTGGAAAGATCAAATACCGTGGAAATTCCGTTCGCCTGAAGTTCCTGGGTATAGGCTGCGAACAAAACCATGGCCGCAAGTCCGGCAGAAGCAATGGCATAACCTTTAGTCACGGCTTTGGTTGTGTTGCCAACCGCATCCAATGGATCGGTTACATCGCGTACGCTCTGGTCCAGTCCTGCCATTTCGGCAATACCCCCGGCGTTGTCCGTAATCGGGCCAAAGGCGTCAATGGCCACAACAATTCCCGTAAGAGACAACATGCTCATAACGGCTAACGCAATTCCGTAAAGTCCGGCTAAGTGGTACGAAAGTAAAATTGCACAAACAATAACCAATACCGGCGCGGCAGTGGATTGCATGCCAACCGCAATGCCTTTAATTATGTTGGTGCCGTGTCCGGTTGTGGAAGCCGCGGCAATATCTTTAACCGGGGAGAAAGATTTGGAAGTGTAATATTCGGTAATAACAGTAATAAGTCCGGTAACAACCAAACCAATTAACGCACAGTAAAATAAATTGTTAACCGAATACAAGCCGTTATCCGCCATCATTTTTTGGGTAATGGGATAAAAAGCAATGGCGCTTAAGATTCCGGTTACGGCAAAGCCCTTATACATGGCGCCCATAACATTTTTTGATTTTCCCAATTTTACAAACCAGGTGCCAACAATGGTTGTTACAATTGATACGGCGCCAATGAGCAGGGGATAAATAAGAGCATTGGAATAGCCTACAAACACGGCAGAGCCGAGCAAAATAACCGCAACAGAGGAAACCACATAGGTCTCAAACAAGTCCGCAGCCATGCCAGCGCAGTCGCCCACATTGTCGCCTACATTGTCGGCAATAACTCCGGGATTGCGAGGATCGTCTTCCGGAATGCCGGCTTCAACTTTGCCCACCATATCCGTGCCCACGTCCGCGCCTTTGGTAAAAATTCCTCCGCCGAGTCTGGCAAACACGGAAATTAAAGATGCGCCAAAAGCCAAACCGGCCAAAGCGGCAAGATCAAAACTTGGAGTCGGACTACACTGATTGCCAAGCCCAATATTAATGCACGGGCCAGCCGCAGTTTTTGTTAAAAGCAAAAATCCGGTTACGGCCAAAAGCCCCAAACCAACTACAAACAAACCGGTAACGCTTCCCCCTTCAAAAGCCAAAGACAAGGCCGAGCCGAGTCCTTTTTTTGCTGCTTCCGCGGTGCGCACATTGGCGCGAACGGAAATGTTCATACCAATAAATCCGGCAAGAGCGGAAAGAACCGCGCCCAAAACAAATCCAAAAATCGTGTGCCCGGAAAAATGAGCCAGCCACATTAAAATTACAATAATTAATGCCACAATACCTACCGTTTTATATTGGCGGGTTAAATAGGCCTTGGCTCCGTCTTGAATGGCCTGCGCAATCTCCACCATTTTACCGCTGCCTGCGGGAGCTTTTAGAATTTTTACAATTAAAAACACCCCATAAATGAGTGCCAAAATTGCCGCGCCGATTGCATACCATAAATAAGTATTTTCCATAAGTTAGTGTATTTGTTGGTTAAATATTAATAATTACTTGTATAATTATAAAGCTTTTTTGATAAAAGTCAAAAAAAAGTCAGCCAAGCTTGTTTAAAGTTGGATCAAAGAAAAAGAGGATAAATCTTGTTATGGATTTATCCTCGGCATTAAATATTGTGTTGTGAAAATTATTTCGTAAAACTCAGTGAGTGCACCAAGCCATTAAAATCGGCTTTTAAAATTTCCGATGAGCCGATATCAAAAGTATAATATAAGTTGTTTGCCTTTATTCCGTAAAGCGAATCATTTACGTTAATGGCTTCTTGTCCGCCAATGGTTTCGGTTTTTGTGGGCAGATTGTCCATGGCGAAAAATGCGGTTGGGCTAATATAAATTTCAAAGTTGTAATATTTCTTTCCCGGGTCCACTCCAATTATGGTAAAACCTTTTTTATTGGCGGCTGCCGAAACTTTCCACCCCGGTTTGTATTTAAAACTTAACCCATATTTGGCGTTGGTATAAGTTTGCCAGCTTGATGTATCCACGGGCGGGGTAACAACCGGAGTGTTGTCGGCTTTTACCTGATCCGGGTATGAGATGGCTTGATAGGAGCCGGTTTGCCTGGTGTTGCTAAAGGTGTTTGATTTTAAGTTAACCCACAGCATTAGGCACAAATATGTTCCGATTGCGGCCACTGCAAAAAAAATAATAAAGCTTTTTGTTTGAGGCGATGTTTGTTTCATTTTTTTATTGGTTACTTCTTTTTAAATTATACGATTCGGTAATTTTTGTGTCAAATAATTAGCTTACTTGCTGTTGCCAAACAGTTTGTCTAAGCCGGCGTTATTGCCGCAATAGTAGATGTGAGAGGTTAGGTTGACACAGTAGCCCGGGTTTTTACTGACAAAGGAATATTTTGGCAAAAACCAATACAAAAAAAGAATGGCCAGGACTATAAGGGTGTAAAAAATAATTTTTAGGATTTTAAACATAAAGTGTACTAATACGCGATACTAATATACCAATAAATATACCAATAAACGAATATTGACGAAATTAACGAATAACTTACTTTTAACTTTTGGGCTGCCGTATTAGTATTAGTTCGTTTCATTCGTCACATTAGTATATTGGTATCTTTCATTTTGCTTAT
>CAIWKW010000046.1 GCA_903913365.1 Candidatus Doudnabacteria bacterium
AGGCCAAGCCCAAAACAGTTATATAAGCAAGCAGGACGGAAAATTTAATTACCATAGTGCAGGCCAAAAGAGCTAAAACAAAAGCCCAAAAACCGGTATGAAAAACAATTGCCCCGGCCCACAGTGCCGGCACAAGAACAAACAGCAGTATCCAGGCCGAGGAGAGGAGATTTGAATATAAAGAATATATCGGCAAAGCTCCAAATTTTGGGGAAGCGATTATAAAATTGGAGCGCTTATTTTTAAATAAACTAAATAATAGAGAAATTATGGAGCCAAGCCAAACCAAAAAGCCAATCAGCAAAAAAAATATTTCAAAGGAATATAGCATCAGCGCGGGCCGAAAGTAGGGATAGTCTTTTAGATACAAAAATCCATGGTAGAAAAATTGGTATAAACCTAAAGCCACTGCCGAAAATACAGCTAAAAACAAAACGGCTGTAATAATTTTTGGGGCGGAGTTTTTACGAAAATAACGCCCCAAGCGTTTTAAATTTAATTGCCACAAAAATTTTAGCATTTGTTTAAACTAACTTTTTATAAATTTCTTCCAGGCTGGCATTTTCCGGCAGTCCGGCTTTAACTCTCAGTTCAGCAATTGTGCCAACGGTTTTTAATTGGCCGTTTTCCAAAAAGCCAACCCGGTCGGCAATGGCTTGGGCCACGCTTAAAGTATGCGTAACCATTAGCACTCCGCCGCCGTTTTTGGCAAACTGTGTAAATTGGGCTTTGGCAATTTCCGCACTTGTCGGGTCAAGCCCGACAATCGGTTCGTCAATTAATAAAAATTTTGGCTCATGCAATAGTGCCGCCAAAATAGAAAATTTTTGTTTGTTGCCGCGCGAGTAATCTTCAAAATAATCCTGCTCAATTCCGGTAAGGCCAAACAAAGACAGGAGTCTTGGAATTCTTTCCGAGCGCAGTTTTTGGCTTATCCCGTAAAGCGCGCCCACAATATGTAAAAATTCCTCGCCGGTAATTGCGCTCCATACCGTGGGTTCGTCCGGAATGTAGCCGAGCAGGGCTTTGGTTTTTTCCGGATTTTTTGCGGAATCAAATTCGCCAACACCAACTTGTCCTGAGCTTGGCTGAAGCAGTCCGGCCACAATTTTTACCAAAGTGGATTTTCCTGCGCCGTTTGGGCCAATTAAACAAAACACCTCACCGGGCTTAATTTCCAAACTAACGTTGTTTAAAGCAATTTTATTTCCGAATTTTTTTGTAAGATTTTGTATTTTTAGCATAAATTTATAATAACATAGTAAAAGTTATTTATCCATTTTAGGACAGGTGTTTTGTTCGTTGGTCCCTTCTCCCCTGGCAAGGGGAGATGTCGCGAATGCACCTGAGCGACAGAGAGGTTGAATCGTTGGGACTTAGAAGGTTTTAGTTTTGTCTCGACCTCATCTGTCCTTCGGCTGCACTCAGGACATCTTCTCCTTGCCAGGAGAAGAGGGAGTAACAACGGCAAAGCGTATATGCGTTGCTTCGAGTGCCATAAGTTTATAAATTACTTTTTACTCAGTTATTAAAAATATTTTTTGCATATCATTATGCCTTAATAATAACAAAAAATTGCCTAAAAGGCGATTTATAAATTTTAAAGAGATGCTAATTTGTTTCGTCAAAATTTAAACCCCCTGTTTGTGAGAGCAGGGGGTTTTAACAATTAGTTTTTATAAACTATCTTGAAAATCTATTTTGAATTTTTTTACAAGCTTTTCAGGCCAGTTGTTTACCGGGCCTAGTCTGCCGCCAAAGAACCTTAAAACTTTTGGTTCATCCACAAATTTTAAACCGCCAACAAGCTCACGGTTTTCAAACAGCCAGACAATTCGGTCTATAAGAAAACTCATTTGCGACAAAGAAAATACCCGTCTTGGCACAGCTAGCCTGAGCAGCTCCAGCTCGGACAATATTTCTTTGCCGGTTTTTGGATCCCTGTCCATTGAAATGGAACCACGCTCCATGCCTCTGGTGCCGGAAATCAAAAACAGCGCGGCTGCCAGCGCGCCGGCAGGGTATTCTGTTTGCGGAACATGTTCAAGAAACTTTTTGGCGTCAAGATGCACGCCAAGCGCGCCAGCCGGTGTTACCACCGGAACATTGAACGAGACAAGCTCGTTTACAACATGTTCTATAAACAAAGGCATTTGGGAAATTACCGTTTCATCTGTAAATTCCCCAAGTCCAACTGCCAAAGCTTCTATCTCTCTAATCGACATACCGCCGTATGTAAAAAAACCTTCGAACAGGGGAATTAGGACCTTCATTTTTTCAAACAACTCCTTGTTGTTTGTAACAATGCCTCCACCTCTTGCGGCCCCGAGCTTTCTTCCCGAAAAGTAAATAATGTCCGCCAACTTGCTTATTTCATGAATAATTTCCTGAATGCTCGAGTGGGCGAACTCTTTTTCTCTCTGTTTTATGAAGAAAGCGTTTTCCGCAATAAGACAGGCGTCAATTACAAGCATAAGTTTATGTTTGTCCGCGACTTTTCGTACGGCTCTGAGATTTTCAAGGGACACGGGCTGTCCGCCGGTAAGATTAGTGGTAACTTCCATTCTAATAAATGGTATGCGCTTTGCTCCAACCCGGGCAATGCATTCTTCCAATTTCTTAATGTCGATGTTGCCTTTAAACGGATGAGAACTGGTAACGTTAAAAACTTCATCAATAATTAATTCTTCCACGGTTCCTCCTGCCAGTTCAATGTGGGCCCTGGTGGTGGTAAAGTGAAAATTCATCGGTAGAATGTCGCCGGGTTTAATAAAGCTTCTGGCAATAATGTGCTCTGCCGCTCTGCCTTGGTGAACCGGCAAAAAGAATTCCATATTAAAGAATTTTTGTACGGCTTTTTCCAGTTTAAAAAAGCTTTGCGATCCGGAGTAGGCGTCATCAGCCAACATCATTGCGGCCAATTGTTGATTGCTCATTGCGTTTACCCCGCTGTCCGTTAGCATATCCAGAAAGATATTGCTGGTATCGAGCAAAAAAGTGTTAAAGCCGGCTTTTTGCATGGCGGCCAATCTTTCTTCTATCGATTTGAGGTTTAGCTTTTGTACAATAACCGGCTTATGAATTTCAAGAGGCACCGGTTTAAGTTTATTGAATTTAATATTCATATGTTTAAATGTTTAATGCTAATAGTTTTCAATCAACCATGAAAAAGACAATATAAAAACGTAAACATATCGCCGTTTCGTATTAAAAATATTTTTCTGTGGTTAGCCAAATGCCTGTTCATAAATTTAACATAATTAAAAAAGGCCTCCGTCTCCGGAGGCCTATATGCAACAAAAAATGCAGGATAGGTTAATCCCCAGAGGAAGAAGGCATATAGTAATAATTTTGAACCCGTGTATTCATGTTGGTAATTTATAAGATAAGGTTACTATTAATGAAAAATACTGTCAAGGATGGCTGCGGCTAATCGCTAAGCAGCTGGTTACCC
>CAIWKW010000047.1 GCA_903913365.1 Candidatus Doudnabacteria bacterium
AAGCAAAATGCTTTTCATTTTAAGACAGAAAGGTCTTTTACTATAGTGCCTATAATTTTTACGCTTCCAGAAACATGTTTCCCTTGAACACGAAGGAGGTCATCCATGCCAATACTTGAAAAACCAATGGTTTTGCCATTTTTATTTTCTAATTTTGCGCCGGTAATATCCACGCCATAAATTACATTGCCGTTGCCTATTATAGTTAAGGAATCCGCTCCTCTCATGGAAAGCGTTCCCGTTACATCAATATTTATAAGGCGCAGAGCTCCGTCCGCTTCCCTGGCTAAGACATTGGATGTATTTCTATCCCACGCGCCTTTTACGGACACACTCATACCCACCTCCATATCGCCGAAGGTGGCAATTGAACTATTCTTTTTAAATATCGTTAAACTATCCGTATGAATTTCTTGGCAACCGTATTTTGTACTCTGTAAAGTAAAACTGGAGTCAACAATATTTATTCCCGTAATTTTTCCGCTAAAACTGCCGCTATGGGTATAAAGTGACATATTACGCACATAAACAGCATTTATACTGTTATCCGGCCACAAAGTACCTTTAACTTCCACTTTGTCCCCTGGCAAAATTTCCACAAAAGACATTGGCGCACCGTTTTTTCTTACCAGAATCGCGTTGCTTACTTCCGCCAAATATTTGGCGGCTGTACCATTGGTAAAAACTATAGTGCCGTCTTTGGCACTTAAAACATTGCCGGTTAAAATCTTAACTCCGTCGGCCAAAGTCGCCTTTGGCAGAAAGAAAAATAGAAACGCCGCTATTGCGACAAAGCTATATATTTTCCTCATTTTGTTTTTGTTAATTATTTTTTAAACTTTATAAAAAAAACATTAACACCCCCTGTTAAAACAAAACAAATCGACAAATCAGCTATTTAACGTATTTAAAAAATGCACAATTCTCGTGTCCAGCTTAATGTCGCCTAAAATGACGGGACGCCTTAAATGGAGGCCTTCCAGGGTGCGGCAGCGGGACAGGGCTACGTATAATTGGCCGTGGGCAAAGGTGCCGCCGGCCAGGTCCACGTAAACTTTATCAAAAGTTTTGCCCTGGCTTTTATGAATGGTTAGCGCCCAGGCCGGCTTAAGCGGATACTGGGTAAATTTTCCTACTGTTCTGGATTCCACTTTTTCCGTGCGCTTGTCCAAATAAAAATTAAACATTTCCCAGGTATGCTTGCCCACAAAAACTATTTCTCCGGTCTCCAGTTCCACTTTTATAAGCAAATTATACTGCTGTACCGGCTCTTCATATTCGTAAGTTACTTCTTCTTCCAAGGTTTCCTTTTCCGGCTCCCCTTCTTCGGAAGCTTTTACAAAACCCAGCACTTTGCCCATGGTGCCGTTTACCCAGCGTTTACGCGGATCGTTATTTAGCATCATTATTTGGGCATTTGCTTTCAGGCGCAGCGCGGCTTCCGCCGGAGGAGCTTTGTCTTCCAGCTTGCCCGAAGCAAAACCCAAAAAAACTTTTTCTTCGCCCGGCAAACGGCTTAAAAAATATTCGTTGATTTGCGTGGCGCGAGCATTGGTGGGTGTTAAATACACGGCAAACTCTTCAAAAGTAAATTTGCCCGCTTCTTCGGTATTGCGGGAATTTAATATTTCCAAATGCTCGGAAGTTGCCGCGTTATTGCGCACGGCGTTTAAAATTTCCAAAAAAGCCCGGTCTTTTTGGCGGTAAACCGTCTTTAGCTCCAAAAGTTTAAAATTGCCTTTGGCAAAACTGTGGGCATCAAAAAAATACGGGCTTTGATATTCCGCAAACAAACCGCCCGTGGAAAAATCTTTTTCCACCGGGGGCAGCTGATATAAATCGCCGACAAAAATCATTTGCACTCCGCCAAACGGCAAATATTGATTTGGCCCATTCAAACGAAGAAATTTGTCCACGCAGTCCAGCAAATCCGCCCTGACCATGGAAATTTCGTCTATTATAATAACGCTTAACTTTTGCAGCAGTTCTTTTTTGCCTCCCCAAGACGTTGCTTTTTTTACCTTATGTACGGTAATATCCGGCCCAAACCCGCAAAAAGAATGGACGGTCTGCCCACCCACATTTATAGCCGCCACCCCGGTTGGCGCCAGCACCACGGAATTTTTGTGCGTACTGTCCTTAAAGTATCTAAGCAGAGTGGATTTACCGGTTCCCGCTTCGCCGGTTAAAAAAATGTTCTCCCGGGTTTCTTCCATTAGCCTAAAAGCTTCGGCCATTTCGTCGTTGGTTGAGAGGTCTAAATTTATTACTTCGGGCTGCCTGCTTTTTTCCTTGGGTACAAAATAATTTTCCACGTCTTCTTTTTTGTATTCAACCGCATCTGGAATAAGCTGTTTTATACGCGCGCGAATAATATGGGCCGATTTTCCGGTAATTTCCGCCAGCCTAAGCCCCAGCTTTCTGAAAGTTTCCAGCTTTCCGGAAACATACTTGTTGTATTCACTAATTAAAAGCTTGTCCGTTTCCGGATCCATGGCCTGCTTTATTTCGGCTTCTTTTTGGCGTTTTCTGTCTTCGTCCCGCTGCTTCATCCCCTGATAATCCCAGCCAGGTATATCCGGAAAAGTTAAAGCCAGGCGCCCGCGAATACCGTTTGGCCTGCGGCCCAGTTTTTCCGCCATGGCCAATAAAAACTCCTCAAAATTTTTATTTTGATTTAAGCAATTTTTATATTCGGAAATTAAAAAATCGTTCTCGTCGTTATTCCAGCGCGTTCCGGCCTTTGGATATTTGCTATCCAATAAATTGGCGTCCGTATTTAATTTTTGTGCCATATCCTCCATAAACTCAATATTTCCTATATAGTAAACATTCGTTCACCTTTTGTCAAGATTTGATGTTACTTCAGTTTTACCAATAAATACGGGCAAAAAACAAAGTAACTTAAAAGTTATCAACAATATTTAAAAAATTTCACATGCCTAAATTCAGACTCGCCCACAAGTACCGAGCCGCAGTGGTGCGGTGCGGCCGCCAGGTTTCCGTTAGCGCCAAAAACTTTTTTGGACGCAGCTTTTGGTCCACCTTATACCATTTTTTTACTGCGTTTTTTAAACCCAAATCCCCTGCGGAAAACACATCGGGCCTGTTAAGACAAAACATTAAAAACATTTCCGCGGTCCAGCGGCCAATACCTTTAACCTGAATTAGGCTTTGGATAATTTGCTCGTCGGAAAGTTTTGTAAACTTTTTAAAATTTATTTCGCCGCTATTTACCAGACTAGCCAAACTTTTTATGTAGCCGATTTTTTGAAAAGATAAACCTGCCGTTCTTAAACTTTTGTCGGATTTTTTTAAAACTTCTGCCGGTTCGGGAAACTTATTCTTTTCCTTTCGACTTCGCTCAAGACGGCCCTTCGGGGCCGTAAACAGGGCTCGAAATCTTTTTTCTATGGTACGGGCCGCTTTGGTGGACAGCTGTTGGTTGATAATGGAAACGCACAAAGCCTCAAAGTACCGCCTGTGCGCCTTGCGTTCTTTTAAAACCACTTGACCAATTATTTTGGCTAAAATTTTGTCGGCTTTGGCCAAGTATTTTTCGGGGCTAATTTTTGTATCTGATTTTTTCATAATTTAAAATTCTCCTGTTTCCCCAAACGCCAATTAAGCTTTAGCCTTTTTTCTTAAAATATACCGCCACAACACAAGCGAGAACAACACCCCTGCCACTACTACCATCCAAAATTTATCGGAAACCTGGTTAAAATATTCCCAATTGCTGCCGAAAATATAGCCCATTACGGCAAAAAAGGAGACTTCGGTAAATTCCCCCAAAGCTTCAAACAGCAAAAATTCCCGGTACGGCAATTCCGTAAATCCGCAAACAATATTTACCGCCGGAGCTATGGCTGTCATAAACCGGCTGAAATATATTGTCAGCAGGCGATGCTTTTCTATCTGTTCCCTGGCTGCGTGAAGTTTTTCTAACGGGAAAAACTTTTTCAGTCCCACTTTGCTTACCGCTTCCATGCCGTAAAGCCTTACCAGCCAATAGCCCGCGCTATCGCCCGCCATATTGCCGGCTATGCCCACCAAAACAACCAAATAAAAATTCAAATAGCCCTGGATGGAAAAAGCCGCAGCCGCCATAACCACGCTGCCGGAAGGCAGAGGCAAAGCTATGGCTCCCAAAAAGGTAATAATAAAAATGCTGTAATACTTGTAGATTAAAACGTACGACAGCAAAGTCGAAAGAATGTTGGTCACAATGTTTCCTATTGCGGAGCAGGCCCGCTCTGGCTTGAGCCAGGAGCGACAAATCCGCTTTGATTTTCTGCAGGCGAGGCTGGCCCGCGGTCACTGATATATTTTTGCACTGAAGAAACCACCCCCGCCAATGTGGCAGCTGAAGTTTTTTTCTGCTCTTTACCTAAAGCATCAATCGACAAATTGGGATAATGAGCGTTGTCAATTGCCAGAGAATTTTTTAAATAATCCTGCGGCAACTTAAAAACGGTATTAATATAGCGAAAAGTCATCCAGCTTCTTATTTCTGCCGTACTTGGCGCGGCGGACGTGTTTTGCGGCGGAAACCATCTTCTTCCAAAACGTATAGGCCTCTGAGGCCCAAACTGGCGCAATCTGCCGAAATCTTTTGCCATTTCCCATACGGCAAAAATTAAAATTATCGCCAAAAGGATTAGCAAAATCCACTGAAAAACGCGTTTCAATTTAAATTTCTTCTCCTGATTTTCCATGGGTTAACTATAGCAAAAAATCGCTTCTCTGAACACAGCCGTTATTTAAGCAGTTCCGCGAATTTTTCCTTAAGTTTTTGCAATTTGGGATTTATGACAATTTGGCAATAAGGCTGGCTGGAATGATTCAAAAAATAATTTTTATGATAATCTTCAGCCAAATAAAATTTTTCAAACGGCTGAATGGCCGTAACCACCGGATTTTCAAAAACCTTGTCAATTTTAAGCTGTAAAATAAAATCTTCCGCAGCTTTTTTCTGATTTTCGTTCAAATAAAAAATTATTGACCGGTACTGCTCCCCCACATCGTTGCCCTGGCGGTTAATTGTTGTCGGGTCGTGCGTGGCAAAAAACACGTTCAGCAAATCGCTGTACTTAATTACGCTCGGATCAAATTCTATTTTTGTGGCTTCGGCGTGACCGGTTGTTCCACTGCTCACCTGCTCATAGGTAGGATCAGCCACCTGGCCTCCCGAATATCCGGGCAAAACCGAACTTACACCCCTTAAATTTTGGAAAACAGCTTCCGTACACCAGAAGCATCCTCCGGCAAACACGGCAATCTCATTGTTGTTGCTCATATGATTATTGGTTAATTTTTAAAATTGGCATTTACTTTCGTAAAAGCTCAGTTGATATTATTAGATATTTATTGATATTGAATGGCATTCTCAATATCCACAAATATCCCAATATCAATTAATATCTCTCAATATCTATATTTAGAAATATCCAAAGTAAAATTTTCATTTACTTTTATCCCTTCTGTTACCAACAAAGATCGCTGCAACTCTTTGCTCGCGACCCAGCTGCCCTTTATACTAATTATACCCTGGTTATTTACCACGCGCCACCAGGGAATATTTTCTTTTTCCACGTCGGACGAACGCAAAATCCCTCCCACAGCCCTGGCTGCCAGCGGTTTCCCGCAGGCCGCCGCCACCTGGCCGTAGCTAACGACTCTGCCTATTGGCACGATTTTGATAAACTTTATAACCCTTTGCTTAAAATTATCCGGCATACAAAAAAATTTAAGATACAGTTACGCCAAAGTTTCTTAATTGTTTTCGCAAAATTTTATAATCGGGAATTGCCTGCGCGACCAAAGCCCAAAAATTCCGGGAATGATTCATCTCTTTTAAATGGCACAGCTCATGCACCACCAAATAATTTACCAAATTGTCCGGCAAATGCACAATTTTATAGTTAAAATTCAGGTTCCCCCTTTTACTGCAGCTCCCCCACCTGGTTTTTTGGTTCTTTATGCTCACCCGGTTATAGCTAAACCGGTAAACCTCGTTAAATTGCTCCAGCTTATTTTTTGCCAAAGTTAAGGCCTCAGCCTTATGCTTTAAATAATCCCCTCTGCCATATTTAACAACGGACGGGGCAGGATGAAGCAAGAAATAATTTAGGCTCCTTTTTACCCAGCCAAGCTTTGCTTTTAAATATTTTTCCGCTTCGGATATTTTAAAACCCAAAGGCAAAGTTACCACTACCTGCTGATTGCGGTAAACGGAAATTCTCAGGCGCCTGGCTTTTTTACTCGCCAAAATTTTATATTGAAACGCTCGGTTTTGAATGTTAATCGTTTTATCCATGATTAAGTTTCTGTGGCTTTGAGCAGCGCCTGCTCAATTTTTATTCTGTTTTGCGGAAAAGCGTATTGGGGCATCCTGTCCAGTAGATTCAACAAACTATGTTTATTTATTACAAAAACATTATTTATCTGTTCAAAGCCGAACTCTACTGTGGCATACGGGCTGGAAAAAACCAAAATCTGATGCAAAAATATATTGGTCCCAAACTGCTCCAAAAAATAATTTTTTAGCGCCCAAGTTTCGCCGTGCATTTGGCGGAAAAAATCTTTGTCCGTAAAACTGCGGCCGTTTACGGTTAATTCCGAGCCGTTATATCCAATGTGACCTTTGTGGCTTTTAACTTCCAAAATAAATACTCCGGGCGGGCCAACCACCACAAAATCCAAATTTCCCTTATTGTTACCCAATATTAAATTTTGAAAAACGCTAAATTCATCCGGAAGTTTTTTCAGCTCGGTTTTAATGTCATTTTCTCCGTTAAAGCCGCTGTAATATTTGGCAGACTCAATTCTGAAATATTTTATGAGCGGATCGGCAATTTCCAGTACTAAAATAATTAACACCACAGCCGTAACCAAAAGCCAAACCGAGGATACGGTCTTGAACGCTGCCCAAATAATTAACAGCGGCAATAAAACCAAACCCGCGGAATATAAATAATATTTCGCGTCTTTTTCCAAAAGATAATTATCGCGTTTGCCGTAAAGCTTTGCCATAAATATAAGTTAATCTAAACTAAAACTTTCACCATATTGTTATTGTAGCAGATTCTAAAAAAGATAGTCATAAAAACAACTAGCGGTATTGCAAGGTTCCCTAAAGAACCAGCAATACCGCTTATTTCGCTCCTCAAAACATAGATTACCCGGATCCTTGGCTCTCATCAGCAGAGATTTTAAGAGCTCTCAAGAATTTATGGTCTTGCTTTGTCAAACGAATACACAAGACATCTGCCTTATTTGGCCCGCTTTCCAAAGCCTTGCGCTCCAATTTGTCAGGGTCGTCTTCGGACGCCGCCAAGCCGGGATCGAATTCCAAATTCAGTCTTACTTTTTGGCCCAAACCCTTTGCTTCTATGATTAAGGCTCTAAAACGTACCGAACTGCCGAGCAGCGTGCTAATTTCTCTTTCCAAATCCTTACGAAGCTGACTCAGCTTTTCCTCGCTTATGTTTTCTCCCATTATCCATTTCCCCCTTTTGCAAAATTCCTTTTCCAAAAATTAAATTAACTCGCGCTAATTAAAATTAAACCTACGCATACTTTTCCGGTTGAAAATTTCATTCAATCACAATTTTCGTCCCCACATCCGCCCAGTTATACAGAGGCTCCATATTGGCGTAAGAAACATTTATGCAGCCGTGGCTCATGGGATGGCCAAAATTATTATGCCAATAGGCTCCGTGAATGTAATAATTCAAAGGGCTGTTTTTTTTAAACATTAAGTTCCATTTGGTGTTTTTAAAATCGTAGTTCACCCCCTTATAATCCACAACAGGTTTTTTTGCCAACACCCCATACTCCCCCGGCGGCGTGGGCGTGCCCGGCAGGCCGCTGGAAATTTTAAACTCATCAATTAATTTTGTACCTTCAAAGTATCTTAAATCTTGATCTTTTAAACTAACCAAAATCAGCTTACCGGAATCCGCGGTTATTTCCCCCGGCAAAGGACTTGCCGCTTTTGAAACCTCTTTCACAGAATTAAAATTTACACTGCTGTTATTCGTTTCAATAGCCGGGCCGCGTGGCTCTATTCCTTGCGCTTTGGCAATGTTAAACAAAAATAATGCGCTAAATAATAATACAGCCGTAAAACAGAACTTTCGCATAAATATGGGCTATGCCGCTTGTATTTTAAGTTATTACCAGTATAGCACCTTCTGAAAGGAGGGCATTATGTCTCACTGCTTGGTCTCTTCAAAGGCCGCTACATCAAAGTTTCCAAAGGGGCTTTTTAATTTCTGCTATTCTTTTGGCAAAGTCAAATCCTGATTATTTATTTCTTTGGTTATTTCCAACAGCCGTGCCTTTAATTGAGTCTGAACTAAAGTTAAATCTGCATGCTGAGACAAACCCTCATCAAGCAAATCTTTCAGTGCGTTAGCCAGCCTAATAACACTATTTAAATAGGAGCTTTCTTCACCGTCCGCCCTCCTAGTCTTCTCCAATTTCTGTATTGTCGCATCAACATGTTTTATTAAAAATTCAAAGTCTGCGGTTTCGCCAACTTTCTCGCCTTTTATATAATCGGGTAAAAATTTTATCGCGGCTTTCAAATAACTCTGCCTTAGTTGGTTTTTCTCCAAAAACAAAGCCGATTCGCGTTTAAAAAAATCTGTTAATTTTCCGGCTTCCCCTTCTTCGGTGAGCCTGTCAAATTCCTGCCTCGCCGGGCCATCTGGAATTCCTCTATAATTGTGATGAAAAGCACTCATACTATAACTTTTTTAATTCTAAACACATAAACAACGGAATTTCTTTGCGGGCTTTGTCTTCCGCTGCTTTGCGCCCGCCTTTGTCGCTTACTTTATGGGAAGTCCACTCTTCCAGTCTAACTGTACACAAACCTGCTTTGGCAAAAGTTTTAAAATATACCTGGAGAGGATGGTGGAACGACCAGGTAAAAGTTTTCTTCTTAATATCTTTTACGCCCTGAGTCATATCCACGGCCTGGGAGATTTCCGACATATAGGCATCCACCCGGCGATACTGGACTTTATTCTGTTCGTCAAAACCCCAAGACGATGCCGTGGGTACGCGAAAAGCCGGATGGTTCATAACAATAACCATCCTTCCGCCCGGTTTTAGCACCCGCGCCATTTCCAAAACAGCAGCCTGAAGATTCTTTATGTTTTGCAGAGCCAAAATGCAAATAACCACGTCAAATCTTTTATCGGCCAAGCCCGTTAAATTCTCGGCGGACATTACCAAATATTTTTCGTTTTTTCCGGCCAGCTCTTTGGCAATTTTTATCAGTTCGTTGCCCAAATCCACGCCAATCACTTTTGATCCGGCCTTGCCGAGTTCGCGCGCAAAATAACCCTGGCCGCATCCCACGTCCAAAATTTCTTCGCCGCTTTTTAAATTTAAAATTCTCAGCAGGTTCGGCTTAATCAATTTTTCCTGGTAGGTATCTTCCCCTTCTTCCAAAAGCTTATTGTACCAACCGGCCACCTTGCCCCAGGAAGTATTTTTCTTTTCCATAATGCTATTGGTTACGTTTTTTTATTAATTTAGCCAGTAGAAAAATTAGTTCAATTAGAACAACCCAGACAAGTACAGTTGTTATTACATACATTAAAGTTACAGGCAGGAACGCGGCATTATAGGGAAATTGCGTATAAGCACTTTGGCTGGAAAAATAACCCACATTATTTCCGCCGGTGGCAAAAGTCCCCGTAATTGGGTAAGCTTGAGACCGCTGATAAACAGCTGCCTGGTCTTGCTGCGACTGAGTTACGTATTGATCTTGAGTCGTGGTTGCCATTTTGGCGCCCTTGGCATAAGCCATTGCCATTGCCTGTCCGGCAATTAAAAACAAGCCGGCGGCCAAGCCTGCCGCAAAAAGAAGCTTTTTATAATCAAAAGTAAGCATATTGTTTTATGGTTTCTTTATTAGTTAATGTTTACTTAATTCTACCATACTTTTTGGTTTTTACGACCTAAAAATTCCCCTATTTTACTTTTGATGTAATGCCATTAAAATGATAAACTGCCTTTATGAGTACACCTGTTATTTGTTTCGGACAGCAGCCGTGCGGATTTTTTCCCAAGCGGTTTTTGATTGCCAAAATTAACACGGCCCGCGCTTTGCAAAAGGACATTGGCGGAAAAATTGTGTTTTTTTACCACGACAGCGATGCCGACTACCGCGAAACCATAACTGTAATGATTGACAGGCAAACAGGCGCTGAAGTGCGTTTGAACTTTACCCAGGAAAATAAACTGCAAAAAAAATACTCTCCCCTTTATTTAAAGCGCATTCCGCTCGGCTGGAAAGAAGAAACCCTAAAGCAGCTGCCGAGGTTTATGGACAAGCCGCTGATTGATTTATTCGCATCTACCGTTTCGAACAATGCAGCCGACTTTTGCCTGGATATGTACAAAAAAATGGGCCTTTTGGAAGGGATAGAAATACTTAGGTCATCCGATAAAAATTTTAGGGAAACCGCTCCGGATATAAAAGATTTTTACGCGGACATAGACTACCAGGGGGAAATTGTCAGGGCAAAGATTCAAACACTTTATGCTCCAACCACCCCGTCTCGCTACGCGAGCCACCCCTCCTTGTCAGGAGGGGATGCTCCGCAGTTATCCGAAGACGGCGTGCGGAGCTCTCCTCCTTTACAAGGAGGAGTACCCCGAACAAAGTCGAGGGGGGAGGCGGTTGGAGTTCTCCACGAAGGCGGAGATAAGTTTATTAATTTCCCCATTTTAAAACCAATCGAAAAATGGCAAAAAAATCCCGGCCGGGATGAAAGATTTTTTTGGATGAACTCGGTAATTTCCGCCACCCATTATATTTTTGGGGAAGGAGAAAAAGCCTATTTAAAAACCGAAGACTTCCCTGAGGTAAAATTTATTGACAGGGATAAAATTGAAGATTCGGGGTACGCGTGGTTATTAAAATGATACTAATATATGTCTATGACTAAACTTAAAATAGGTATTGTCTGCTATCCCAGTATTGGCGGCAGCGGAGTTGTGGCCACCAATTTGGGTTTGGAGCTGGCAAAGCTCGGGCACTTAGTTCACTTTATAAGCTATGAGGAGCCGTTTCGCTTAATCAAAAAACACAGGGGTGTTTACTTCCATAAAGTGGATATAAACGAATACAGCCTCTTTAAATATCCCGATTACACTTTGCCTCTGGCCGTATGCATTGAAGAGGTCCAGAGAAAATATAAATTGGATATTTTACATGTGCACTACGCCGTGCCTCATGCCACGGCGGCTTTGCTTGCCAAACGGATTATGCGCCAAAACGGCATTGAGGCGCCAAAAATTATAACCACGCTCCACGGGACGGACATTACCCTTCTGGCCAAAGACCCCTCGCTTTTTGCCATTATCAAGTACTCCGTGGAACGCAGCAACGGCGTAACCGCTGTTTCTCAAAGTTTAAAAAACGACACGATTAAAGTTTTAAAAACGGACAAGCCGATTGAAGTCATTTACAACTTTTACACTCCTTCTAAAATTTCCGTCCCGCGTGAAAAAATCCGTGAAAAATTGGGAATAAAAAACTCCGATTTTCTGGCCATCCACCTGTCCAATCTTCGCCCGGTAAAAAGAATTCCCGATTTGCTAAAAATTGTCGCCAAAATGTCCGCCAAAGGCGGATCCGCCTTTGGCGGAAAGAAATTTCCGAAATTTAAGCTGCTGATTTTAGCCGGCGGAGATTTTAAAAACTACGAACCTTTGGTAAAAAAGCTGGGTATTCAAAACAGCCTTATTGTTAAACAAAACGTCAATGATATTAAAAACTATTTAAACGCGGCTGATGCCGGCATTTATACCTCGGAAACAGAAAGTTTTGGCATGGGTATTCTGGAAACCATGAGCTATGGCAGTCCCATTTTGACTACGCGCGTGGGCGGCATACCGGAAGTTGTTAACGAAGGCAAAACCGGCTTTTTGCTCAAACTTGGCGATATTACCGGTTTTGTTTCCAAAATAAAGCTGCTGATGCAAAATGAGGACTTAAGAAAACAAATGGGCTCGGAAGCCAAAAAGATTGCCTGTAAAAAATTCTGCTCTCAAACAGTAGTCAAGAAATACTTGGAATATTATAGACAAATAATGTAAATTTGGCGCCAAACAAAGAGCACCTTTGCCGTTTATGGCAAAGGTGCTCTTTGTTGTTATCAATTACTTTTTCTTCCACTCCGTTAATTTTCCTGCGTTAATTTCTATCTTGTCCGCTTTGCGCAAATTTCTTATTTGCGCCGTGGACAGGATTTTATAATGTAGGACCCTATCCAAATGCTGAGGAATTTTAAACAAATTTTTTTCCGATGTCCGCCAGTTTAAACTCCCCCCGTCACCCTCTTTAGAAAAGAGTGGGGTCGAATCGAAAAAGCTTAAATCAAATAGTTTGGAATACTCGCGCAAAGTCTTTTTGCCGCTGTTTAAAAAGTACTCGTGAAAATATGACATTGCCAGCTCGCGTATGGTTTTATAAACCGGCTCGCGGTAACGGAGAACAGCGTGGTTTGTCTTGGAAATTGCACCATAGCAGCCAAACTGCTTAAACACCGCCACCACATGGTCGTCGTCCCCGGGCTTAATGGATCTTAAATCCAAAATCAAAGGCTTAGCACCGTGAAATTCCAAAACCGCTGCAGCGAACATTGCCCCTTCCATGCAGTGTGCAATTTTATGTTTTAAAACCATTCTCGGTGAATAACAG
>CAIWKW010000048.1 GCA_903913365.1 Candidatus Doudnabacteria bacterium
AAAAAAATGTTGGTTATTTTTAGCTTAAGTGCGCTTTTTTTGGCCGCCGGATGCAACCAATCAACGCAAGTTAAACAAAATGCTCCGGTTGCAGTTGTAAGCACGTCGTCCGCCACTCCAACTCCAGATAGCTCACCATCTGCGACAACTCCGCAAAACACGGCAATGCCAAAATTAACCATGCCAATTAAAGACGGGCTTTCAAGAATAACCAAAAAACCTTTTGGTATTTATATTACCCCAAAAACTTCTCCGGTACAGCCGGAAAAATTTCAAGGTTATCATACTGGAACCGATTTTGAAACCACACCTGCCGAGCAAACCGTTGATGTGCCCGTATATGCCGCTTGTAACGGAAAACTGCTAATGAAAAAATATGCCACCGGATACGGCGGCGTGGCCGTGCAAAGCTGTATTTTAGACGGCCAAAGCGTTACCATAATTTACGGGCATTTAAGGCTTTCAAGCATTACGCCAAACATTAATGATTCTCTTTCGGCCGGAGAGCAAATTGCCGTGCTCGGTACCGGCTACTCGCAGGAAACCGACGGCGAAAGGAAACACTTGCATTTTGGCATTCACAAAGGCACTGCTGTTAACATTTTAGGCTACGTACAAAAACAATCGGATTTAAACAGCTGGCTTAACGCTGAGCAATATTTAAAATAAGGGCTCGCCGGAGAAGAACTGTTTGGCCTGAAAATTTATTTATATAACAAAAGCAATTTAACAAAAAAGAATGCACCAACCCGCATTCTTTTTTCGTATAAAACTTGAAGGCCAAACGGCCTCTTTTAATATGGTTGAAAAACAAAACAAAATCCATGCCGCGCGAAAAAAATGGCAAAACATAGGAACCCACGATAAGATAATTTTGCTTTCCGCGCTTTGTTACATGATAATAATTAGCGCGTTTATGGTTTGGCATCAGGAATTTTTTTCTCCTGATCGTTTTTTTGTTTTTGCGTTTTTGGCAATGCTTCTTTTAGGCCGTGCCTGGGCTTTTTTTTGGGACTGGCTCCCGCCCATGCTTCTGCTTCTGGGCTACGATTATTTACGCGGCCTGGTTCCGCAAATTAGCGGCAAAGTCCATGTTCATGCCATGATTTATTTTGACAAATTTATTTTCGGCTCCGTTCCCACCAATTGGCTGCAGCAGCATTTTTTTAACGGCCAAATCCGCTGGTACGACAATGTGGCCGTAGTGCTTTATAGCATGCATTTTATAACCCCTCTTATAGTTGCCCTGGTTTTCTGGCTACTGGACAGAACTTATTTTAAACTATACATGACGGCAATGGTGGTTCTTTCTTATCTCGCTTTTATTACTTATTATTTATTCCCGGCCATGCCCCCTTGGATGGCGGCCCAACAGGGATTTTTGCCACAGGTGGCGCAAATTACCAGCCTGACAATGGCAAACTTTGCCCATCCAATTTCCCTGCCCACGGTTTATAACTATGTGGGTGCGAACTTAGTTGCCGCCGTTCCTTCTCTTCACGCGGCTTATCCGCTAATGACCGCCCTGTTTGTTTTTAAAAAATTTCCCCGCTGGGGCTGGACTGCTTTTATTTATCCGCTGGCAATGTGGTTAGTGGTTATGTATTTAGGCGAGCATTACTTTTTTGACATTTGCGTTGCAATAGTTTATGTGGTTGCGGTGTTTGCCGTAATTATGGAGTGGAATAAAATTAAAAGCTTTTTTAAATGGATTTTTAAAAAACCCGCGGCAGCAACGGAAAACTAAATTTAAAATAACATCGTAAAAAAAGAACAACAAAGGGGACACATTGCGCAGCGCAAGGTGTCCCCTTGTATTAATTTGTTCTTTAAATTGCCTAGCCTACTTGACCACGGAAACATACTGCCCGCTTATCCAGCCGGTTAAATTATTTGGCAAGGCTATTTGATACCAATTGTTTTTTATTACGGAATAAACATATGTTTCTCCGGGATAAACTTTGGCAACAATACTGCCGTTTAGCGCAGGCTCGGACCTAACATTTAAGAATCCGGTTGGCGTGGCTCCAATTTTTATTTTTTTTGGCGCCGGGATAATTTGGCCGGGAGTGGAAGTTGCCGAAGACTGAACAATTGGAGTGGTTGACGCAACCGAACCGGGAGTAGCTGTGACGGTTGACGTTGCTACCGGCCACTGGGAACTCTGGTCCGGGGGCGTAACCGCGACTTCGTGAGTATATCCTGTTTTTATGGGCAAAATGTTTTTATTTAGCTTCCAAATATACCATTGATACCCGCCAAAAACCAGTGCTGCAAGAATTATTCCAAGCATAACCCAAGTCCCAATGTGATGATTTTTCTTTGATGAATTTTCCGCCACTGAAGTTGGCATAAGCCTAATTGATTCCGGCTTAAATTCAGCGGGTTGAGAAATCAGTTTTTCTTCCTGAGCTGTTAATGCCGGTTTAATTTTTACCACATCGCTGGTGGTTTTTGGCGTATTTATCCCCTCAATTAAAGGTCTGGTTTTTACTTTCGGCTTTTCCGCAGATAAAGGCTGGCTGCCGGAATCAACCGAAGGCTGAACAATTTTTGAAATAGAGTCTGTATCATTTTCCATTTTTATTTCAATTAGTTTTTTAGAAAGAATTACAAGATAATTATATCACAGTTTTCGTTTTAAAAAAACACAGTTTAAGCGTATTGGACAAAATTAAAAAACTCCATGGCGAAGCCATGGAGTTTTTTAAAAAGCATTACACCTTATTTAAGCAAACTGCCGTCCGCCAAAGCCTGATCTCTGGATTGTACTATATTGCCTACTGACAAATTAGTATCCGGGGTGTTGGCTTTAACAATCAAATCGGATGTAAAGCCGTAAGAGTTAAGCACATCCGTGGAAGGAAAAACGTGAAGCTGTCCGCTGTTAACCCACGACACAACATTGTTATTCAAAGTTAAGGCGCCGTCCGGATGCTGCTCAATACCGGAATTAATAATCGGTCCCACTTGGTAGCTTGATACGTCTATTTTTTTTATCTGGCTAAAATTGTAGCCCAAGCCTTCAAAAACTTCGGGTAAGGTAAAGCCGCGTTTTGTTCCGCCCGCGCCTATCATATACACGGTCCTGTTGTCCGTGGTGTCCAAAACCAAAGTCCCGTCCATGGCACGCATAACCGGACCTGTTTCCATATTGGAAATATCAACATTCGTCAAAACATCGGAAAACTTAAATCCATAACTGAAAAATTCTTCCGCCGAAGCAAAGGGCCTCTTTTGATTGTTAAGGACAAAATAAACCGTTCCGTTATTTAATACTAAGACGCCGTTTTTAATTACAGATTCTCCCAAAACCTGCCCAACCTGATTATTATTCGAGGAGCCGGAGTTTAAAGCAAACGAAGCGCCAACGCTATTTAAACCATTTAAGACGACAGAGCATGTACTGGCCGAACCTGAACATGAGCCTGTCCAGCCGGCAAAGCTTGAGCCTGATAAAGGAGTGGCTGTTAAAGTTACGGTTGAGCCTGCGGGAAAACCGCAAGAACCGTTACAAACTGAACCATTGGCAGTTATGCTGCCCGATCCATCGCCATTTTTGGTAACAGTTAAATTATAATAAGCAGTTCCCCCGCCTCCCCCGCCGCTGTTAGCCGGGGCCGCTGCGACAATATCTACCGTATAAGATAATGTCTTGCCTGCAAGCGTAACAGTTAAAACCTGGCCCAAAGCAGGCGCTGAACTGTTAAAACCCGTAACCTCGCCGGGGGTTATTGATATTGTGCTTGTTGAAGTGTCGGAATAGGTTCCAAGAACAGTTAGACCGGCTGTGTCTAATATGTCGCCAACTGTAAAGGTCAGCTTGGTAGCCGGAGTTGCCGTTGCAATACTTTGTAACGTAACAAGTGTACCGGTTAAGCTGCTGTTTTCCGCTGTTACAACTTGGCCGCTACCCAAAGTTACGGTTGCCACAACTTTTGTTGGAATTAAAACCTGGCCGTACTCGCTTCCGCGCACATTGGTCCAGTATCCGTCCGCCGTGTAATTGAAAGTTCCAAATACATCAAAGGGCGAGGAAATTTGGGCTCCGGTTATATCAGTTGCAACTTTTGAGGTAGATGTGTTGGTTTGTAGCAAAGTAGTTCCGGAAAATAATTGCATTACCACAGAACTGGCATTGGCAAAAGTTAAACCATTGGTTAAGCCAAAACCTGCAGTATAGCCATTTACACCGCTAACATTCATTGAGCCAAAATCTTCCGCCAAAAGGGTTCCGGCAGGTAAAATAATAACTGCGGTATCGCCGGTAAGAACGGTATTTTCGGCAGTCACAACTTTGCCGTTTGCCAAAGTTACGGTTGCCACAACTTTGGTTGGAGCTAAATTAAGCCCATATTCGCTTCCCCGCACATTGGTCCAGTATCCGTCCGCGGCATAATCAAAAGTTCCGAGCACATCAAAGGGCGAGGAAATTTGAATTCCTGTAATATCTGTGCCGACTTTAGACGTGGCAGTATTGGTTTGAAGCAAAGTGCTGCTGGCATATAACTTCATAACAACCGACTTGGCGCCGGCAAAAGTTGCATTGGTTAAACCAAAACCCGCGGTATAGCCTTTTACACCGCTTACATTCATAACGCCGAAATCTTCCGCCAAAAGGCTGCCTGGAGAAACGGCTACCGCCGGTGGAAGAAAAACGGCATTAACATCAAGCGTAACTTGAGTTTGGGCCAGCGCTCTGCCGTTTAATACTGCGCCTGTTTGTATAATAACCTGCTTGTCGCTTAAAATATTTCCGTTAAACGTGGAGTATGTTCCAAGCGTTGCTCCGGTAACTCCGCCAACCTGCCAAAAAACGTTTGAGGCCTCTGCTCCGCCGGCAAGTATAACATTTTTAAAAGAAGAGATATTAAGATTCCCTGCTATTTGGAATATCCAAACGTCGTTTGCGCCGCCCGAAATAGTAACATCGGTTGGTATGGTAACATCGGTACCCCATTTATAAAGTCCGGGCGCAAGCGTCATTCCGCCAATATTTCCCCCGCCTAATTCGGTTGCGGTTGGGTTTGTTCTTCCTGCGGCGTCGGCATATGCGGTTGTCATATCGAGCACTGCATTATCCACCAAAGTTTTGTTGGCCAGAGGCGGATTACCGGCAAAACATGTTTGATCTCCGCTTCCAACATAGGCCGCATCAACGCCATATATGGTTCCGGTAATTTCCGAACAAAATACATCGCTCACGGAAGCCGCGGTTATCGGGCTTGCGCCAATGTTTCCAACAATGGCAGATGTATGGCTTCCGGTGTCCGTAACCCCGGTTTTTGTCAGGATTACAAAATTATCTGCTGACAAAAAATCAACCGGAGCCGGTCCTGCCGCAAGCGCCGAAGCGGCAGCAAAAAAACTTCCTACTGCCACAGCTGCAGCAAAGGAAAAGATAATCTTTCCCTTCATAAATTTTAGAATTATTTTCATATTATTCTATTTCCTGATGCATATTTTTACGCTTAATTTAAAAAACAAAACGTACAAACATTACAATCAATTAAGAGTTTGTTTAATTATTTAACTGTAGATAAGACATACCTTAACCCTACTCTCTATTATAGAGAGTGTATATGGCCAAGCGATTAATTATGCACTTGTTATGAACCTTTTGCATCTTTTGCCTTGATATTTTTGATTAAATGGTTAATTAACTACTTAACTGCACCACTAAACCTTTCTTAAGGCTTAGCTCTGGCGTTAATGCATTTATGCTGGCCTTTTTGCTATATACAAAATTGAAAAATCGGTTTTGAAAAACAATTTTATGGTTCTCAACAAAAAAACTACGGGAAACGCCCGTAGTTTTTTCTATATTTAATTTGCAATTTTAGTTGGCCTGCCACGTGATGAGCCCGTAGGAAATTATAAGCATTATCACGGGCGAATTTTACGTGGCTGGCCTTGTGGGACGATGTTCGAACGGAAATAGCCAAAATAACTACCGGTTAGACAGCATATCCAGAAAACGAAAAAGGAATCCATTCATCTCCGTATAATTATAGCTTCTTAATTGTTCGGCAGTTTCAATATAAGGAAGGCCTTTATATTCTTCCAATTCGTGGGCGTTATTTATTATCATCCCCTCAACGGCTTCAGGAGTAAATTCAAAATGACATTGAAAACCATATATGGCTGGCGCATAACGAACTATTTGGCGAGGGCAGCCTTCACTAGTTGCGAGGATTCTTGACTCTTTGGTAAGTCCCGGCATATCACCATGCCAATGTCCAACCATAAATTTTTCTGGGAATGTCCCGATTATAGGATCTTGTTTTCCATCTTCCGTAAGTGCTATGGGAAAAACTCCAATTTCTCTATTAGGGCTGTGATCAAAACGAGCACCTAGAGCCTCTCCAATAAATTGAGCACCAAGACAAACGCCTAGTAACATCTTATTTTGGTCTATGGCTTTTTTTATGAAGGATATTTCTTTTTGAGCATCGAAATAAGGAAATTCTTCAAGAGTAGTCGCGGGAGATTGAGGGCCACCCATTATGACTAAGAAATCAAAATCGCATTCATCTGGAAAGGTGTCGCCGCTATACAATCTTGTGTAACTTATATTGAAACTTTTTCTTTTAGCCCATATTTCTATAGCAGCAGGAGATTCAAAGCTTTCGTGCATTATAATATGTAGTTTCATATATTTATTATATCACGGTTCTAAAATCCTTTAACGAAAGAGTTTGTTACATAAGGGCCGGTGTAAATAAACAAGGCCTTTTCTTTTTCCCGAATTTATTTTATAATATACCAGTTGCCTTAAGTTAATTGTCAATTGTTACAGGTTAAATGTTATACCATTGGGGCGTCGCCAAGCGGTAAGGCAGGGGCCTTTGAAGCCCCCATTCGTAGGTTCGAATCCTACCGCCCCAGCCATTCACTTAAAAGAAGGTTTTTTGGCGATTCCGCCATAATGGAAAATGGAGTTTTAAATTGATATTGTTGAACAATCTGATTTTCAATCTTGGCGTTCCAAAGTAACTTTTTTAGGACATTAGATTTTTTAATATCATTACCCTCAAGGTAATCAAAAGACGCGGAACAGGCCTGTAAAAAGGCTTTTTTTGTTTGTTCCAAAGTTGTTAAGGCCTGCTCTTGGGTTTGAGTGGAGAGATTCAAAATCTGCTCCTGAATATTTTTTATGCTGGCCTCCAGAGATAAAATTTTGGGCTTGAGGGATTCTTTCATGCTGGGGTCAGTGGAAATTATGTCAGAGAGGTTAGAGAGCTTGCCCTGTTCAATTTTGAGGTTTTGAGCCAGTTGGTCTTTTTTGGAAACTGAAGTATAACCGTGCATTTGAATTTTTTCTTTTAAAGCCAAGTAGGCAATTTCAATATCTTCAGCCTTAAACTTCACTTTTTCAAACAGTCCGGCAATAAGTTCATTGGCTTTGTCTTTGTTGAGATATTTTTTATGCTGTTCACATTTGCCTTTGCCATTGGTGCAGTAGTAATAAGTGTGGCCTTTTTTAATGCTGGCCGTTAACAGACAACCGCAGGAATGGCAAAACATAAAACCACGGACAGGAAAAAAGTGAGTTTTGGGGCGTGGACGGCTTTTGCCGGAGAGGACATTTTGCACATCGTCAAAAAGTTGCTTTGAAACTATGGGTTGATGTTGGCCCGGGTAAAGCTGGTCGTTGCGTTTGATAACGCCGGAATAAAAGGGGTTACGCAAAATATGGTCAAATTGGGATTTGCTAATTCTCAAGCCGCCTTTGGTCCGCAGACTTTTGTCGTAAACCAAATTATTTACTTCCTTAAGCGAATAACCGCCGGTGGCATAAAGTTCAAAAGCCATTTTAATCAGCGGCCCTCTTACTGGGTCAATTTCTTTTTTCTTTGTGGCAAGGTTATCAAGGTAGCCAACGGGAGCGGGACCGGGCAATTCTCCTTTTTCTAACTTTGTTTTGTTGCCGCGTTTAACGTTCGTGGAGAGGTCGCGGATATACTGATTAGCCATTCCAAATTCCACGGCGGATATTAAGGCATTGTCATTCGGCAAATAAATTCTTTCCGGCGTAATAATTTTATCAATAATACTTTTTTGTAGGAGCCATTTAATTTTTCCCTCATCCACAGGATTACGGGCAAGCCGGTCAAGTTTCCAGACAAAAATAACAGAGCCGGGGTTTTGCTCAATAAGTTTAACCATTTTTTCAAACTCCGGACGGCCGGGTTGTTTTGCGGACATACTTTCACGGAAAATCTTGGAAACTTTGCTTTGATTCCTTTCGGCCAAAGCTAAAATTTCGTTTTCCTGAGACTCAATGGAGAGGACTTGGCGATCCGAAGCCTCGGATGATTTTCTGCAATAAATAATATTTTTCATAAACTGATGGGTTAAGATTTTTTGGATTTTTATTATACTCCCAATAAAATAAATGAACAAAATTTATATAACCAAAACTGGTAATAGGCTATTGATTTTTCCTGCAAATATGCTATATTTATATGTTCGTTATTCTACAACTGAAAAGGACGGGACCTATGGAAAGAATACTGTCTCAACGTCTCAATGCCTTCCTGCTGTCTCACAACAAATCGGAGGATGAGCAGGAGAAGGCAAAAATGCGGCGGAGCCTTCGGCGAGATTTGCGGTCAGCTCAGCTTCGCATCGTTAACAAGCACTGGGAAACGGAGCCGGATTTCGACGAGGAGGCCACCATTACCACGGTGGGCTTCTACTTCGAAGGCAAACGCCTCACCCTCGTGAAAATCGAAACCAACCTGCGCCGCCTCGATCTTCGCGAATTCGTGCGGTTCGATTACGCTGTCGGCGATATCAACATCACGGCCGTCATGCGCCCGAAAGACGAAGTGGGCACCCTGGACGAGGAAGAGGAGGAGAAAAACATCGTCTCCGGCATCTGCGTGTGCGTTCCGGTCGATGTATATTACAACGACGACAGTCTCTAGACGCGACGGGGGCGACGTTACTGGATTTCGGTCCGGTGCGTCGCCTTCGCTTTTTTTATTTGTCAAAAAACTGACTTATTTTTTACTTCTGTTTATAAATTTTAATTTTCGTTTTTGGGATATCAAGGGTAAAACCAAATTATTTGCCATAGGCCATAAATTAGTTTTAATTCCCTTGACACCCAAAACTGCGAAAATTTTATCATCGCCATAATCAGTAAAAAATGAAAGGCGGTGAGAACAATGGAACTTAATCAAATGGAAATGAATACCATTAGATTCTGCTTACAGGAACAAATCAATATCCTTATGGAAAGACGCGACAGAGTGGATGACAAGGCGGCTATCAACAAGAGAATCGGTTGGTTAATCATCGTTAAGCAGAAAATACCAAAACCAGAACAGCACTAACACCAAAATAAAAACAAAAATTTAAACTTTCCCCTCAACCAGTCCCTGCCCTGCAAGGTCAGACAAATTCTTTTTAAACTTTTTAGCCAGCTCCGGGTCTTTGGCAATGTTAAAACGGGTGCGAATCAGCTCGCCTAAATACTTACTTTCTTTGGGTGGAGTTTCGGAGGTAATAAGACTTGCCGGAAAGTTACGAACAAGCTCGCTAATTAAAACTGGGTAGCGGACAACCTCTGGCCTGAAAAGGTTTTGGGAGGCCAAATACATCCGGTGGCCTTGAAGTCTGGGGTCGTTAGCGTCCTTAAGCATATATTTGGTCATATAGAAGCCGACGTTGCCCACGGCTGACAAATCCCTAACATCAATAAATCCGTGTTTCCAAATATCCTGCATAAAATTTTTATCTATCCACGGTAGGTTAAAGTAAACCACGTGAAAATGCCAGACAGCTTTTTTGTAAGTCCGCTCCCGCTTTCGTTGAATCTCATAAACTGCCAAATACTTTGCCGGAAGTTTTTTAAGGTCGTAAAAGGCTTTGGCGTAACGCTGGTTGAAAAGTTTAAAGTCTATGAGGACTTGGGTTAAGTTGGTCGCTTCCGCACGGTAAGTAAATGTTACAAATTTTGGTGTTATTGGCCAGTTGGACGAGGGGTGGAGCAAATCGGGATAATACTGGAAAGCGTTGCAGTTGATTAAATCAATTACCGTGGTTCTGGTGCGGTTAAGATTTTTTATTAGTCTTTGGCCGGCAACCCTTTTTTTGGCAATTCTTTTTCGGGTTTTGGGTCCCAAATACATTGGGTTGGTAAATTCCATAAGTTCAACAATATCGCCGGTAATCTTTAACCGTGAATTGGTGAGCATTGGGTTTCGTTCATTGTTGGACATAAAGGTAAAAAATGAGATTGAAATTCATTAAGGATTTTAATAATATCTGATACTATGAGGCATATATCAAGTCAGGAAAAACTGGATAGTTAAATCATTGGGGTTTTTGTAGTTATGGTAATAAGTAATCGCTTAGTAACAAGCTTACAGAAAATAGGATACCCTGCCGCCGTCCCGCTGGCCTCTGTGGGAGGCCGCGAGACGGCGGCTTGCTAGGACTGGTCTAAAGATTCATCCGGGCATGATGAAAAACGCCGGTAATCAGCTTCGCCGGTCTTTGAAGTAACAATAACGAGAAAATCAGCTAAAGAATGCAAATATTCCTGGGCTTGTTCTTCCGTAATTGCTGTATGATATTGTTCCGCGAAGTGTTTGGTTATTTTTTCAACCAGTCCTTTGCTGAACTTATTGGCCATATACTGGTTTTCGGTAAAGAAAATTCAGATATATGACTCCTCTCTTTAACCTATCCGGTGGCAAACCGGATGTAATAAGTCTAACGCGGAAAATGATAACAGTCAAAAGCAATATCCACCGGCCTGTATTTTTAAGCGAAAATTTGTTATAGTTTAAGTGAGGTTAAGAGGGTTAAAGTTAGATATTATGCCAAACTTTAATGATTTAGATTTAGAAAACTGGAAAGAATCGGAAGTTTGGACCGACAGCCTATGGATAATACCTGAAAGAGACAAAAGCGGAAAACACAACGGTTTCTATCATGGAAATTTTGTTCCCCAAATTCCCCATCAGCTTATTTTAAGATATTCCAAAAAAGGCGACGTAGTGTTTGATCCGTTTGTGGGAAGCGGAACGACTGCTTACGAAGCCGAAAGTTTGGGCAGAAATTTTATCGGAATTGATATACAGCCTGGGTTGGTTGAGCAGGTAAAAAGTAAAGTTGACAACAAAGATTTTTTTGCGGAGTTGGTTGCCGGAGACAGTGCGGATAAAGCAACATTTGATAAAGTAGCCGAGATTTTAAAAAAGAAAAATAAAAGTAATTATCAGTTGGCAATTTTGCATCCGCCTTATGCTGATATAATAAAGTTCAGCGATAACGAAAAAGATTTATCAAACTCAAAATCACTTAAAGAATTTTTGGACAAATTTGCCAAAGTAATTAGCAACACTAAAACGCTTTTGGAAAAAGACAGATACTTGGCCGTTGTTATCGCTGATAAATACACTCAAGGCAAATGGATACCCCTGGGATTTTATTGTTTGAATGAAGCTCAAAAATTAGGCCTAACGCTAAAAAGTGTTGTCATAAAAAATATGGAGGGCAACAGGGCCAAACAAAATAAGGAAGGTATTTGGCGCTATCGGGCTTTGACCAGTGATTATTATATTTTTAAACACGAATATATTTTAATTTTCAAAAACTAACTTATGGCATACATAAAATCTCAACTCTCGGAAGACTTAGCTAAAAAGATTCTTGGCAACTACGCAAACGCGTTGAATTATCTTTTGAAGCTAAACGAAATTAAACCGGTAAAGGGATTAAATTTTAAAACTATTGGCAGAGGTAAAAACAAAGGGATGTCCGTTCCTGATATTAGCCCATCCGATATTTTAAAGTTAGTCGTAAATAATTGGGATTACGATGTGAGCAAAAAAATTATTCGCGAACTGTTTAAAGAAACAGAAAAATACAAAAGCGGCAAAGAAGCTAATAATGTAATGGATGTTTTAATTAAGGAATGGGAGTCGCTTAAACTTGGTGGCATACAGTGGCCGTTTTCTCAAGGAGATTTTGACGGCTTTGTGCAAAGAATAAACGCTGAAAATGCCAATGGTATCGTCAAAGATGAAAAAGTAAAAGTGGCGGCCGTTAAATACAGAAGAATTAAGGAAATAAACACCGTTAGAAACGATTTTATTGAGACTTTAATTTTTGAAAAAAATGAAAATATTTTGCCGACGCTTAACCATCGGCGCGGAGTTGATTTTTTTATAGACGGCGTTTCCTTTGACCAAAAGGTGGCTAAAAGTCCGACCAATCAGTTCAAGGTAAAATTCAAAGATGACTGGAAAGAACAAGCAATAAAAAATCCTGGAATAGTGGCAGAATACTTGTATAAATACCAAGACGAAGGAAGGTTTGGAGCAGACCCGCGGCTTTTGGTTGTTTACCTTGACGAGGACGTATCAATCCAAAGAATTAGAGAAATTATTAGGAATACAGATCTGAATAAGCCGCTTGAAGTCAACTTTAGCTTTAAGCATAAAACACAAGGAGATAAGAGTTACAAAGTTCCGTGTTTTGTAATTTTGCTCCATAACTAAAATGAATTACATCGGCAGTAAATTATCGCTGTTGGATTTTTTGGAAAAATCCATAGACAAAGTGGCCGGAAAAGACTACTCTGTTTTTTGTGATTTTTTTGCAGGCACCGGAGCCGTGGGTCTGCATTTTAAAAAGCAAGGACATCAGGTTTATGCCAACGATGTGCAGTATTACAGCTATGTTTTAAATCGGCATTATATTGGCAACCACCGAGAATTAACTTTTAAGGGTTTGGCGAACGAGATGCCGGACTTAAAAAAAGTTGATGTTGGGCAAAGGAAAAATTTTGTTTGCGATTATTTAAACGGACTTAAGGGCGTAAGCGGTTTTATTTTTAAAAATTATTGTCTCGGCGGCACACAAGGTCAGCATTATCAGAGGCAATATTTTTCAGACGAGAATGGCCAGCGATGCGATGCGATAAGAATGAAAATTGAAAACTGGAAAGAGCAAAAAAAAATAACGGATGACGAGTATTATTTTTTACTTACCTCTTTGCTTGAATCAGTAGATAAGCAGGCTAATACCGCGTCGGTATATGGTGCTTTTCTCAAAAAGCTAAAACAATCGGCTCAAAAATTGTTTGTTTTGAAACCGGCACAGTTGATTATAAACGAACAATCCCACAAAGTTTTCAATGAGGATATAAATGACTTAGCGGGTAAAATTCAAGGCGATGTTTTGTATTTAGATCCGCCTTATAACCACCGACAATACGCAACTAACTACCACATGCTTGAAACAATAGCCAAGTATGATGATCCGCAAATCCACGGCAAGACCGGATTAAGAGACTACGAATCTCAAAAATCTTTATACTGCTCGCGCTCAAAAGTAAAGCAGGCTTTTAAAGATTTAATTTTAAAAGCCAAAGTTAAATACATTTTTTTGAGTTATAACAACGAGGGGCTGATGACCCCGGCCGATGTTAAAGAAATAATGAGCCTCCGGGGAAAGTATGGAGTTTTTACACAGGAGTATGGCAGGTTTAAAGCTGATACTGACCAAAAAAGGGATTACAAAGCTAAAAAGACACTGGAATATTTGCATTACGTAATTTGCCAATAAAATGAATTCATTCAAACAGATAGCACTTGAGATTTTAAAAAAATCCGACAAACCGCTCAAGGCAAAAGAGATAACTAATCAGGCGTTAAAAAATGGCCTAAAAACGGACGGCAAAACACCGCAAGCGACTATGTCCGCGTTATTGATAATGGACATAAAAAATAAAGGCAAACTTTCCGATTTCAAAAAAGCTGGCCCAGGACTATTTGCGATCAATGATGAAAAAGAAATTTTAGTTACCGAAACCAAACCCGACAGAATTCTTGAGGAGCTGGAATTTGAAGAAGAAAAGGAAGTGGAGGGTGGTTATATTGGCAAGGCAGGAGAACACGCCGTATTAACCGAATTATTATTTAGGGGTTTTAACGCAAGCCTTATGTCTGTCGATGTAGGAATTGATGTTTTAGCTATAAAGGAAAATAAAACTTTTAATATTCAGGTTAAAACCAGAAATATTAGCAAAACCCATCACGCCTTTTTCTTTAATCTACGAATTGCTTCTTATGAAAGACATAATAATGGCGGAACTTTTTATATATTTGTTTTAAGAGAACACGCTAAATTGGATTATTTAATTTTACCCCTTAACGAAATTGAAAAATCTATTGAGCAAGAATTTATTCATACTGTTGGAAAAGGTAAAATTTACAGAATTACTATCAGAAAACAAGCAGAAAAAGTTTATATTGGTAGAAAAGAAAATGACGTCAGTTATTATTTAAATAGGTGGGAAGTGTTGAAATAATTTTTTATCAACATTATGTCAAAAATATATATTCTTTTGGCCATAATAGCAATAATTGCTATTGCGGTAGCCATTTGGGATAGTTTATCAAAAAAACCGGAAATTTTTCCCTACCAAAAAAAGAAATATTTTTTAACTCCTACCGAAAAGATATTTTTTGAAGTGTTACTACAAATTTTAAATAACCAATATTTTGTTTTTCCTCAAGTGCATATAGCTAGTATTTTGGAAGTGCGGAAAGGCCAAGCCAATTATATGGCCTATTTTAATAAAATTATCAGGAAGTCGTTTGATTTTGTAATCTTTGATAAACAAAATTTAAATGCCTTATTAGTTATTGAGCTTGATGATTCTAGCCATAATCAGCCTAAACGGGTTGAAAGAGATGAATTTGTTAACGAAACTTTAAAAGTCTCCGACTTAAATATTTTACATATAAAACCACAGCAAAATTACAACTTAGAAGAGCTTAAACAATCAATTTTGAGCAAGCTTGAAAATCACGTTATACCTACTCCGGATTTAAGCATAAAACAATAGGATTTTTTACTATTTCCGTTCCGACTTGGTCAAACAAGGCCAGCCACGACTTGACAAAATACCACCAAATGTGGTATTTTATAATATCTGCATACTGAGTGTGAATTTTGGCAAAATCAAGGAGGCATACGCGATGGCCAAACAAGCCACTGCAATTTCCGTGGTCGACCCGACTCATAAGGTTGACTATTCGAAAACTGAAACACCGCCGAACTACAAGTGCGGAAAGTGTAGAGCCACAGGCTGCAAGCTTTGGCGCGAGTATCAGACCTTTCTGAATCACCAGTCTCTGCTCTGTGTGAAGTGCGCGGGACAGGAAGAAGGAAAAGTCGTCTGCGACATTGACGACGCGGGAAAAATTGGTCTGGAAAGAAGGTGGCGTACCGACCAAATCGGATGGATGGTACCGGCAGTACCGACGGAAGAAAACGACACATACTGGGGTTATTCATCCGTACCCCAAGCCGGCTGTGAATGGTGGAACCGCCTGCCATCAATCTCTGAGCAGACCAAAGCCGAACTCAAGCAGCTCGCACAACCTGTAATCGAGCATGCGAAGCTCCGGCAACGCCGTGGTCGAAAGCCGTCCATGGTATTCTGGGGTCAAAACAATCCCCGAAAAGCTCTGGCTCTCGCTCTCAAGTACGCGGCATAACTCTTGTCGCAATTTACTCGTGCGCCCGTTCAAGGTCAAACCTTGCGGGCGTATTCTTATGCCTACATTTCAAGAATCCTTGTTCGAACATCGTTCCACAAGGCCAGCCAAGAAAAAACTCCCTGATTAGGGAGTTTTAGTGTTGTATAGTGTGCGGATGCCGGCTCGGTCTTCTAGTCGCTTTACCCTACGTTCAAGACCTTTGACTTCAAAATTTGGAGCCAAGCTATCCACTCCAAGCTGAATATTTTCCAATCCTTGTTCTAGGGTAACCTGGCCTTTCTCTAATCTTTCTATACTTGTAGCGGTTTGTTCAAAACCTAGCAACCATTCTGACTAAAGATTCGTTATCTTCCTTGGCTTCCTTAAAACCCTTATCCATTCGGCCGCCTAATTGTTTAAAACCAGCCTCCATTGTGGCGGCCAAAGATTCCAAGGTAACTTTTTTGGTTTGCTGGCTCATAGATTTATATGAATTTAATAATTATTTGCTGTCAAATTCGCTTATGCATATAGACTTATACCGCGGAACAAGTAATCTCCTTTTTTGTTGTTAATGACCTCCTCCCCGGCTGAAGCCCGGGGTTTCCTTTTACTGCACGCCCGCGATGAATATTTAATCGTTGATGGTTATTTGCTGGCGGGCGGGACGCTTTTCAAAACAAGGATGGTTTTAAAAAGATAATGTTCCATTCATCCTCGGACTCCGGCTTCGTAGTAATACACTCGTGCATTCTATAAGGGCCTCCGTCCGAGGTTTCCTGGTAAATAAAAAACTCCCGGGCAGCGCGCTACCCGGGAAAAACGGACTCTTACCTTACCTAGAGCCAAGGAACTCTTGCGCCTCGGTGCTCACCTTGGTGAAATAGCTTGAATAGTTCGGCGACACTCCAAAGGTCAGTGTCTTTTTGGATTTGGGCCCGAGGAAGTAGCTGATGTACTCGTCCAAACCCAAATCCTCCACCAGAAATTCCAGGCACTTTGCTTCCCACGAAGGAAGTTTTTGGTAGGATATGTCCACAGCTCCAATGCAGTGAACCGGCAGTTCGGTGTGACGAGTTGGAACCTCTTTGAGCAAATTCCGATAAGCCAAAGTTTGTATTAGCCCCACCACATCAATGGGTACATACTTTTCTTTTTTCGGACGCACCGCCTCGCAAAGCCGGCGATGCTCAAAGGCAATGTACTCAAGCGCGCCAATAACCTCGGGCGTGTCCTGCAGGTACAGCTCCCGGTTTTTAGGATCTTTTTGCCCTATCGCCTCTTTTCGGAGAGAGAAGGAAAGTCCTGCCGGTGAAAACGGAACGGAAACCAGACTCCTGCCCTGCTCCAGTTTTAAATCCTCAGCGGTTTTAAACATTGGAGCAGCCCCGTACCAAAACCACAGCCGGTTGGGCGTGCGCTGGTTGGGATGCAGAGGGTTGGAATATTCTTTGGCCAGAGCGCGGTATACACCCGGCTCCCTGCGATAGATATTCAAAAGTTCAGCCGCCCTTTTTACCGTAAAGTAATAAGTTGAGCCGAAATCGTGCCTCATATCCTTTTGAATAAGTTCGTAAAGTTCCTGGTGATGAGCCGGGCTGTTGTCAAAAAACAGTCTGCCCATGGAAGGATTTAACATCCCGTACTTCTTGGCAATCTCCAGGGCTTTGTCGGGATACCCCGGACCGGAGTGATAAGCCCAAATGGCCAAATCTATCCGGCCATATCTTCTTGAGAGCGACTCAAGGTGCCTTGCCGCGGCCAAAATAGATTTTTCCGCCGAAAGCCGTTCGTCCACACCAAGTGGTACAGATGCCTTCTTGCGCGAAATCTTTTTTGAGATGAACGTTTTACTCGGAACGCCGAGACCGAGAAGCTTGGCCGTAGTGCTGATGAATTGCATTATGCCCAAAGCACCGCTTGGGCTTTTGGCGTCAGCCACTCCCCAACTCTCAACCAGCGCAACCGCTTCCAGCATGTCCTGCGGAAAGCCGGTTTTTTCACTGGCAGCCCCAAAATAATGCTGGAGCTCCGGGCTCAGAATTCTTTGAGCTCCATCCACGGCTCTCGGGTCGCACATTATGGAAAATGTGGAACTCCGGATAATCCGCTCCGTGCGAAGGCGAAGAACTTCATCGCTCATGCCTATGCGGCCTAAGCCAATGCCTTCAAGCAGCCTTGCCGGTCTAAAATAGTTTAAGCTTACGGAAAACTCCTCCGGTATTGGCAAAGCATTTGCTTTAGGTCCACGTTTGCTATGCTTGGCAGTCCATCCATCCTCGGGAACAAACAAAGCCAGCAAAATCAAAAGAATATAAGACCTTTTTATCGTCATCATTCATCCTCCATTCTGATTATAACGAATTTTAAAGATTATGGTTTCCTTAAAAGGTGTGCTCTTAAAAATTAACTTTATGATATAATACCCATATAATTGCAAACAAAAATGAATCCGGACGAAGAGATAGCAAAAAAAGTGGAAATATACGAAGGCTTAGCCAAAGAAAACCCAAACATTGATATTGGGCTTTTGGCAATGAATGCTTTAATAACCCAAAAACAAAACACCGTTTCGCCCAAAGCAAAACGCTGGAGCTATTTAATTTCCATAAGCCTCCCTCCGGTAGGCCTGCTTATTGCTTTAAAATATTATTCTTTTAGCGATGAAAGGGATGCCAAAAATGTCGCGAACACTTGTGTAATTTTAACGGTGGTTTCGTTGCTGATGTTCTGGTTTGGCGCAAAGCTTTTATTTTCCAGCGCAGGCACCACGCCAGCGCAAATTGAGCAAATAAAACCTTCGGATATTCAGCAGATATTGCAGTAAAAAATTATTCTAATTGACCTAAATAAGGCCAAATAATCTAATTACTAATTGTAAAAAATACAGTCTTTAAAGGAGACTGTAAATTTAACTCAATTTATAGGAATTGTCATTAGACATTTGATTTTAGACCTTATTTAGAATAATTAGAGCAATTAGGTTAATTAGTATAATTCTTTTATCTTCTTCCATTATATCTACTTCCCCGGAATAGCGCGTGACGGCGGAATGTGATAGTAATTTAAAATAAACTGTGCCAGCTGGCCCCAGGCCGGCACTGCCGTGGTTTCGGCAAAACTGGCATCGCGCGGATGATCAATTCTCACCAGCATTACGAATTTCGGGTCTTCCACCGGGGCAAAACCGATAAAAGAACCAATGTTATCGTTTTCCAAATATCTTCCGTTTGTTCCGGCAACCTGTGCCGTTCCTGTCTTTCCGCCAATATAATATCCGGGAACCGCGGCCTTTTTGCCGTAACCGTTTTCCACAACATCCACCAGCATGGCATCCATGGTGCTGGCGGTTTTTTGCGATATCACCTGTGACACAACTTGCGGCTGAGTGTTTTCCGTACGCCCGTCGGGATAAATTTTACTTTGCACAATATAAGGCTTCATCATTTTCCCGCCATTGGCAAAAGGGATATAAGACTCGAGCATTTGCATGGGGGTTACGGTAATACCCTGGCCGAAACTCGAAGTAAAATAATTTGTTTGATTGTCATTTTTCAAATTGCTTAAATCCCCTTTTGTTTCCGGGAGTTCAATTCCAGTTTGTTGGCCAAAACCGAATTTTTTTATGTAGCTGTAAAAATCCTGATTGCCAAGCTGCTGCTCGGCGTAAACCGCACCGGTGTTGTAGGACCAATCAAGCACCTGCGTCATGGTGGTTACCCCGTGCGCTTTATTGTCGGAATTATGGATATGAAAAGGGCCAACGGCCACGTCTCCGGTGTCGGTATATGTTGTATCAGGCGCTACCTTTCCTTCGTCAATGGCCGATGCCATGGTAATAGCCTTAAACACCGAACCCGGCTCATAATTGCCCATTACAGCGGTATTATTAAACACGCCGGGACTTGTAACTTTGCCAAATTGATTCGGGTCAAAATCCGGGTAATTAGCCATGGCCAAAACCGCTCCGGTTTTCGGGTTAACCACAATGGCCGTTCCGCTGTCAGCGCCGTTTTTTGTAACCGTGTCGGCAAGAACGCTTTGCGCCTGAAACTGGATGGTTTTATCAATAGTTAAAATTAAATTTACGCCGTCTTGAGCCGCTTTTTCGTTTAATGTGGTTCCGTAAATCCAGGCTCCGCTGGTATCTTTCTCGGCTTCAAAAGCTCCGGCCGTGCCGGCCAGATCCTTTTCAAAATATCTTTCAAGGCCATACAGGCCGACTTTTTGCGTGCTTTGCCCGCTGTAGCCCACAAAACCTATTACCTGGCTGAGTAAATTATTTTCCGGATACACCCTCGTATCTTCGGAATCAAAATAAATTCCCGGCATGGCCAAATTTTTAATCTGCTGCTGCTCCAAATCGCTGAGCTGCTTTTTTATAGGCACATATTTTTTTGTGATGTCGGAAATTTTTAACAAGATGTCTTTTTGATCCATTTGCAAAACCGTTGCCAGGCCGGCAGCCGTTAGGCTTGGGTTTATAATGTCGTGCGGAACCGCGTAAACCAAATAACTTTTGGAGTTTGTGGCCAGCGGAATAGTACCAATGGCGGTCTGATCGGCCAGCTTAATTTCGCCTCGACTGGGCAAGAGCTTCTGATAAATGTTATGCTGGGCTTCCGCCTGCTGCTTAAACTGGCTTCCTTTAATTATCTGAAAATAAAACAGCCTGGCGGCAATAACCAAAAAAAGGAACAACAAAAAAGCAGTCAAAAAGCTGCTTCTGGAATTAAAAAAATTTTTTTCAGGCCTGCTAATCATTTTAAATTACCGGCTATCTTTTCTATTCTGCCCAACCGGCGATTTAATTATACACTATTGGGCAGATAATTGAGAATTTAGGCTTACCAAATTTTGATTTTGGGCGTATTGGTTATCAACTAAAAATTTAGGAGTGCCTGCGGGAACAAAATTGGCGCTTAAAACGTCGGTTTGAATACTAACCATGGATTTGGCCTCGGAGTTTTTTAAAGTAGCCACCCGGTTTGAATCCGTTAACACCGAAATGCGTTTTTGCAGCTGAGTTATTTGATACCCCTGGGAAGCAAAATCGTTAACTCCATAAACATAACTCATAAGCAAAACCACATTGGCTGAAATTAAGCCAACCGACAACCAAAATCGAAAATTTAATTTAACCGAACCGGCCGAATGTTTTACACCTAAAGCTTTTGTTCTTGAAAAAACCGGGGCCCAAAAATTTTCCAAAACTGATGTTTTTACCATAATATTTTGTTTAATCTATTTGTTTTTATTTTGTTTTAAAGTTTAATTATTGCGCGAAGTTTAGCCGGCCTGCTGCGGGAATTTTTAAAAAGTTCTTCGGGCGAAGCTGTTACGGATTTTTTGGTTAATATTTTTGCCCTGGGGTTTTTTCCGCAAATACACTGGGGAAACTCCGGCGGACAAATACAGCCTTTGCTTAATCCCAAGAAAAAATGCTTCACAATCCTGTCTTCCAGAGAATGGAAGGAAACCACAACCAGCCTGCCTCCGGGGGCTAAAATATCAAAGGCCTTAGGTAAAAACTCCTCTAAATTGTCCAATTCATGATTAACTTCTATGCGCAGTGCCTGAAAAACTCTTCTGGCCGAATCGTCCGCTTTATGCTTAACCGGCTTGGGCAGTGCTTCTTTGATAATTTCGTAAAGTTCCGACGTACTGCTTAATTCTTTATTTCCGCCGGAGGCGGATC